>JBGSYE010000234.1:0-2694 GCA_041751075.1 Chthoniobacteraceae bacterium | reverse complement strand
GCAGCCGATGCAGGCGCCTGGCATTGGCCTCGGCCCAGGTGATGAGCGCCTCGGTCGCCGCGGGTTCGTCGCCGTGGATGCCCGCCGACATGTAGATGCCGCCCTCGGCGGTCAGCGCGCCGCTCTGGAGCGAGAAGGCTTCGTGGCCGCCATCCTTCGCGATCCGGCGCATCCGCAGCCCGGCCCGGCGGGCCAGAGTGCGCCAGCGTTGCACGAGGTGACGATAGTCGTGCGGGCGGGTCACAGCTCTGCGAGCAATCGCTTGTGGATGTCTCCGAAGCCGCCGTTGCTCAGCACCACGATCACGTCCTTCTCCTCCACCAGCGGCTTCAAACGCGCGACGATCGCATCGACATCCGGCTCGTAGAAGGCGTGGCGCCCCGACGCCGCGATGTCCGCGACGACCTTCTCGGGATCCAGGCGGTCTTCCGGCGCGAGCTGCTCCATCCGCGCGACTTTCGCCAGGATCACGCCGTCCGCCTCGGACAGCGCCTTTGGAAGCGCATCCTGGAAGACGGCCCGGCGCGTGGTATTCGAGCGCGGCTCAAAGAGCGCCCAGAGCCGCCGCCCCGGATCCTGGTGCCGCAACCCGCGCAAGGTCTCGCGGATCGCCGTCGGATGATGCCCGAAGTCGTCGATGACCGTGATCCCGCGCACCGTGCCACGCACCTCCTGCCGCCGCTTCACGCCCTCGAATTTCACCAGCGCCTCGCTGATCGTCTCGAGCGGCACGCCGTAGAAATGCGCGGCACTCACCGCCATCGCGGCATTGCGCACATTGAACTCACCGACCAGCGGCAGTGCGAAGGGCGTGTCCAGCAGCGCGAACTCCGAGCCCGCCGCGCTGTAGCTCACGTCGCGGATGTGCCGCGCCGCATTCGGCGAAAAGCCGACCTCGACGAGCTGCGCCTGGCAGCCTTGCGCGACATCGAGCGCGTTTTCATCGTCGCCATTGATCAGCACCATGCCCTCGCCGGGCACGATATTCAGCAGCCGCCGGAAGCTGAGCTTGATCGAGTCGAGATCCGGGAAGATGTCCGCGTGATCGAACTCCAGGTTGTTCACGATCACGAGCTCGGGGAGGTAGTGGACGAATTTCGAGCGCTTGTCGAAGAAGGCGGTGTCGTATTCGTCGCCCTCGATCACCGTGTACTTCGAGTCGTGCAGGCTCGCGCCCTGGCCGAGATTCCCCGCGATGCCGCCGATCATGTACGCCGGATCGAGCCCCGCGAATTTCAGAATCCACGCGAGCATCGCCGATGTCGTCGTCTTTCCATGCGTGCCGGTGACGACGAGATTGTGCCTCCCACGCAGGAAGAAGTGCCGCAGCGTCTCGGGCAGGGACATGTAGAAGAGCTTGCGATTGAGCACCGCCTCGACCTCCTCATTGCCGCGCGAGATGGCATTGCCGACGACGATGAGGTCGGCGTTCGCGGGCAGATTCTCCGCGCGATAGCCCGACGCGATCCTGATCCCGCGACTCTCCAGAAAGGTGGACATCGGGGGATACACATTCGTGTCCGAGCCGGTGACGGTGTAGCCCTGCGTCCGCATCGCCGCCGCGACCGCGCCCATCGCAGTGCCGCAGATGCCGAGGAAGTGAACGTGACGGATCGGAGAAGTCATCGATGTGAATGAGGAATGCAGATCGGTCCGGCGGCGGAGCGCCTTCTACATTCTGCCTTCTGCCTTCTGCACTAATTCTTTTCAGATCAGCCCCAGCTTCATCTTCCCCGCTTCGCTGATCATCGCCTGATTCCACGGCGGATCCCAGACGAGCTGCACGTCGGCTCCGCCGACGCCGGGGACGCTCATCACTTTGGCCCTGGCCTCCGCGGCGATCGTCGGGCCCATGCCGCAACCGGGCGCGGTGAGGGTCATCTTCACCTCGACTTGCGCGCCGTCCTTGGGCCGCTGCGTGATCACGCAATCGTACACCAGTCCGAGATCGACGATGTTCACGGGGATCTCCGGGTCGTAGCAGGTGCGGAGCTGGTCCCACACGGCCTTGTCCTCCACCGGACCGCTGGCTGCCGTGGCCGGCGGTTCCGCGGCGCGAGCCGAGGGCGCGAAGCCGAGGGCGTCCGCGTCTTCGTCATTGATCCGGGCGAGCCCCTGATCGGTGGCCACGGTGTAGCTGCCTCCAAGCGCCTGGGTGATCATCACGCGTGAACCGCTCGGGAGAGTGATCGCTTCGCCGCTCGGGATGCGCGTCGCGGCGGTGTCGCGGGTCAGGAGCTTTTCGGTGTTTTCGTGCATGGCGGTACTCTTCGACCGGGAGGGCGTGAGTGGAAAGGCGGGAGTTTACCCGGGGGAGGGGAGCTGTTTCGTAGTCAGGAGGGCGGACGATGCTGCGCTCCGCTCAGCGTCAGGATGACAGCGTTTCATGTTGGAGTGGGGGCGCAGCATCGTCCGTCCACTGACACCTGACCGCTGACTCCTATCCCTTCTCCCTCACCACTGGATCACCGAACTCGCCCACGTCAGCCCTCCGCCAAAGACCACGAGCAGGATGTAGTCACCTTCCTTCATCCGCCCCGTGCGGTTCGCTTCATCCAGCGCGATGGCCACGGCCGCGGCGCTCGTGTTTCCGAAGCGGTCGAGGTTGATCATGAAGCGATCCATCGGCACCTCCATGCGTTCGGCGATGGCTTCGATGATGCGGAGATTGGCCTGATGCGGGATGATGCAGGC
>JBGSYE010000233.1:0-2070 GCA_041751075.1 Chthoniobacteraceae bacterium | reverse complement strand
ACGTGGGTGAGCCGGAAGGCGCCGATATTCCCCGTGCGCATGACGTGCGGGCCGGCGCAGAGATCGAGGAAGTCGCCGTTCTTGAAGAGCGAGATGTCTTCGCCCTCGGGGATGTCCTGCAAGTTGCCGATCTTAAACTTCGAGACATTGCCCGGCCGCTCGCTGAGTCCGCCAAGGCGTCCGCTTTCCGCGAGCGCGATGGCTTCCGCGCGCGGGACGATGGTCTTCTCGAAGACGTGGTTGGCCTTGATCTCCTTTTTCATCTCCTCCTCGATCCGCGGGAAATCCTCCGGCGAGATGCGGTGCGGGAGATCGACGTCGTAGTAGAAGCCATTCTCGACCGGCGGGCCGGCGGCGAATTGCGCCTCGGGCCAAATCTTGAGGATGGCTGTGGCCAGCACATGCGCGGCGCTGTGGCGCAGGCGCTCCAGGTCGGTCATCGCGTGGCGCTGGTCGAGGGTCTTGCGGTCGTCGGGCATAAATGGGGCACGAAGCTAAGGCGGTGGCGATGCGCCGACAAGCCAGGGTAGTGGGGCAGTTCCCTCCTCTGCGTCTCCGCGGTTTCGGACTCAGGGCCGGCTGTCGATCGGGGCGATCCGCCGCCGCCCGAGCTCGAGTCTGTGCAGGATGTAGGTGTCATCTCCAGGCGGCAGCTTGCGGTGCCACAGCGCCTTGCTCGCGTCGTAAAAAATTGCGTGCAGCGCATATTCCCCAGCCGGGAGCGACGCCGGGAATTCCACCGTCCACTCTTCCGACCATCGACCGGCGCCGGCTTCCGGAGCGCACGCGCCTTTGAGGAGAGGATGAAGCGTCCGGCCATCGTCGAGCACCAGCATCATCCAGGGAAAGCGCTGGCGTTCTCCTGAAAACTCCCACGCCAGCCGGAGGCGCAGTTGGGCGCCGTCGCCCGCGATTTGCACGGCGCGCAGCGTGGTGGTGTCGTCGAACGGCGCCGGCGACATCGCGCCATCGAAATCGGCCGCGCCTTCTCCACGGAGGTAAAGCGCGACAGCACCGCGCGACTGCACGCTCCACGATTGCTGGCGCAGGAATTCGTGGAGGAGCCGATCGCTCGACGGCACTTCCCGCCCGTCGGTGGTCCGCATCCGCGGATGGTAGTAGCCGGCGCTGGAGTTGAAGGTTGTCTGATCCGCGTAGTCGATGAAGACCGCGTCCGTCGGCGCGGGCGTTTCGTAGGTCGTGCGGCTCAGGGTTTTCAAACCCTTCAAAGTATGATGCAGCGAGAGGAGCCGCTCCCGTTTTGCGAGATGGGAAAGGTAGGGCTGCGACGCCATGACGCTGGCTTGCGGAGGGATGGAGGCGAGCAGTGCCACCTTTGACCGGCGCGCCTCGAGCTGTGCGGCGATCGTGGGAAGCTCGCGAGCGATCGCCAGCACCGGGCCTGCCCAAAACTGCGCGGCGATGCACGCGATCAGAATCGCGGCGGCGACGATTCGTTGCGCGCGCAGGCGGGGAAAGACTTCCAGGAGCAGAAAATAGAGGTGCTGCGCACGCATCCTTAGCAGCCTGTTGAAAAACTCTCCAAGACTTCGTTGGTCCATCGGATTTTGTCTGGCAGGTTTGAACGACGCGAACGCAGCGAGAAACAAGACGAGTTCTGGGTGCCTTCCGATCGCTTGCCGGCCGCAGTGCCTTCGGCCTTTTATGGGCGAGTGGAGGCCACGCTGGAAAAGATGGGCTTCGCCCGCACGGTCCGGGACATCTGCGAGCCGGCGTATGCGGACCCTTCGCGCGGCGGGCGGCCTGGCATCGACCCGGTCGCCTATCTGAAGAGGCTGATGATCGGCTTTTTCGAGAACCTGCCCAGCGATCGGACGATTGCCGCGCGTTGTGTGGAAGAGCTTGAGCGCGCGCGGCTTTCTGGGTTACGCGATCAAGGAAGCCACGCCCGATCACAGCAGCTTCACGGTCATCCGCGACCGGTTCAGTGTGGCGCAGCTTGAAACCATTCACGGAGTGCTACTGGCGGCGCTGCACGCGCACGGGCTGCTGCGGGGGCGCAAGCTGGGGATCGACAGCAGCGTGATTGAAGCCAATGCGAGCCTGTGG
>JBGSYE010000232.1:0-4399 GCA_041751075.1 Chthoniobacteraceae bacterium | reverse complement strand
GGCTGCCTTCCAGCCCCCACGTCTTTCCGGCGGAGTCCTCGGCGCTGTTCGTTTCCGTAAAGCGCAGTTCGTTCATTGGAACGCGCCCACGTCCACGGTGGAGCCGTCGAGACCGAAGGCCGCGAAGAGCGCCTTCACGATGACCGGCGCACCCGCGATGATGAGTCCGCCGATGATGGACAATTTGCCCGAATCGGTGTCACCGCGCCGGATGGCGAAGCCGCCGCCGACCACGCAGATGACGCCGAAGATGAAACCGATGAGCATGACAATGCCCATCGCTTTGCTGGCGCCTTCGGCGAGACCGCCGGCAGCTTGAGCGAGGATGGGTGCGAATTGAGGTAGTGATGTATTCATGAGGCCGAGGTTCTACCGCTTCTCGAAACGCACGCTGCTCCAACGCCAGAGCCACTTCGCAGCCCACGCGCTGCCACGCTCTGCGGATGAATCAATCCACCATTTCCGCCGACCGTCTCGATCATCTCCGCCACCTCGAAGCGCATCTCGCCGAGCAGATCCGCGGACAAGATCACGTCCTCCCGCGAGTAGCTTCCGTGCTGCACCGCGGCGAGTTAGGACTCGCGCCGCGCAACCGTCCGCGCGGCAGCTTTCTGTTCCTCGGCCCGACCGGTGTTGGCAAAACGGAACTCACCATTGCCTTCACCCATTACCTCGCGAGCGACGACAAACTTTTCCGCTTCGATATGTCGGAATATCAGACGCAAGACAGCCTCGGCCTGCTGCTCGGCGGCAAACTCGGCGAAGTCGGTCTGCTCGGCCTGGCCGTCGCAAAGTCCGCGACAGGCACCCTGCTCTTCGACGAAATCGAGAAAGCCCACCCGCGCGTTCTCGATGTATTCTTGCAAATCCTCGATGCCGCCCGCGTAACGATGGCCAACGGTGACGTGCTCGACCTGAGCGGCTTTTACATCGTCTTCACGTCAAACATCGGAGCCGCCGAACTACTCAATCTCCAACACTCCTCCTTCACCACGATGGAGCGCCATGTCCTGACCAAAGCCCAGCGTTCGCTACGCCCCGAACTCTACGCGCGCATCACTGAGAAGATCGTCTTCAGCCGCCTGAGCTACGACGTGCAACTCGACATCGCCCGCCTCCACATCGGTCGTGAACTCGCGCTTCTGCGGCACCAAGGCTTCAATACTGTCGCGGACGAGCCGGTGGTCTCCTTCCTGATTCAGCGGGGCTTTCATCCCCGGCTCGGTGCGCGCCCACTCCGTGATGCTGTCGAAAAGTACTTACGTGGAGCGGTGGCCGACGCTCTCCTTTCAGAAGTTGTCTTCGGCGATGCGGAGTTCGTAGTTTCCGGTGATGAGCTAATGCTGCGCCCACTCGCGCCTTAATCCGAACCCGGTCGTGGTCGTTGCCGACACAACTCCTGCTATTTGGATTTCTTCGTCGGCAGTTTATTCCGCTTCGTACCGGCGAATTCTTCAAGCTGCTTCTCGCTCATCGAGTCTGCCATCTGTTTGGACGCGCCTTTCAGCGACGATTTCTTCACTTCGCCGCGCTTAGCGGAAAGGGCTGCTCCCGCAGCCATCCGTTGTTTATTGGATTTTGCAGGCATGATAATCCTCTTCGCTTTCGAGCGTGCGAGCGGATTTGACCAATGACGAAGACGGGCATTTAGGCATCTGTCGCCCGGTGCCGGTCAGCCAGAAAAGCACCTTTCTCTCCTCTTTCCAGGCACCGCGCCGACTGAGCGGGGGCGAGCGCCAGCGAGGCGGCACCAACCCACTTGGCCGACGCGAAGGCTCCCCGGAGTTCCCTCGGAGGCTGAGTAACGGTCCAACAAACATCCGCCGGGCGGAAGTCCGCACGAAGCGTGACAGCTCCGCTGGCCGCGCTTCGTGAAAGGTGGGAACGGTTGGAAATCCTCTGCGATGATCTGCGCTGCCCGCAGCGGATGCGACCGGCAGGGAGTGCAGCGAGGACGGCGCAGATGATCGCCCCTGCCCACACAACGGGGAGTCTGTGCCTTGGGCGCGCGTCCGCCGCCCTTAGCACAGTCTCCCACGGCGCAGCCGCATCAGGAAGACGGGGTGGAAACTCGTGCTTCGGTTCCGCTCGCAGCGCGGGGCGGCTTCGTCGCCTCCATCGAAACACCGCCCCGGCGTTCGCCCTCAATAGCGAGATAATCGACACCCGCTTCGCGGTTCGTCGCCTTGCTCCCCGCGGCTGCGATACGGTGGAGAAAAGTGAGCCGTGTGGCCTCATCCAAATCGCGCCACTCGGGTCGCACTCGTAGTTCCAGCCGCTGGCCTTCCCGCACCAGCATTCCCCAGCCCGCTGGAATCTCGTGCTGCTCCACGAGAGCAGGCTCGACGACGAGGTAATGCAGATTCGCCGCCTGCCCCACTTCATCAAGGATTCCATTTTCGTCTGGCCGTGGAGCTGCCGGCAAAGTGTCGCCAATTCTTTGACGATTTTTCGATACGGAGCGTGCTCGGCTTGGTCGAAATCCACGGTTTCATATTCCGGCCAGAGCCCGTCTCCATTGCGCAAAGACGGGTAGTGGATTTTCAACAGACTCTCCAAATTGAGTCGTCGGTCGGTGAGCACCTTCATCCGCTCGATGAGACGTGTCGCGCTGCGACAATCGCGGACGAGATCGGGGCGACTCGCTTTGCACTCGAAGATTGCAGCGATGCCGACCGCGGCGACGTGAACCGAGCGATGCGTGTTCAGCCGCGCATCGCGCTTCAGCTCTTTGCGTGAGCCGGGCCGATAGGCCCCAACGTCGAGACGGAATCGCAGGTTCGGGAGCGACACTTCGCAGGCCACGATCGGATAGCCATTCGCTTGCGCCCAGATAAGCGCGAGCCGTTTCAGCTCAAGATGGGCGGGTGATTCGCTGGCGGTCACGCTCGCGAGATTACTGCGGATACGCGTATTTGCGCGACTCACATTGCCGCCGGGTGGCCTACCGAGGTGGGTCAGCGGGAATTGCGTTCATTGCGATGATCTGCGCTGGCCGCAACGGAGCGGCAGGCTTCCGCGCGGGAAAGTGGGGCGGAATGGCCGGGAGCGAAGTGAGGACGGCGCAGATGGTCGCCGCCTGCCCACACACAAGGGGGAGTCTGTGCCGTGGTGCGCGCAGCGGTGGGAGGCACAGTCTCCCACGGCGAAGCCGCATCAGAATCGCGGCGATTCACCGGAGGCAAGCATTGCGCTCCTGGCGCGGCAGACACGATCATTCCCGATCGCGGCGCAACTGCGGTAAGGTGACACCCTATGCCGAAGTCGCACAAACCTTTGTTCCTTCTCGCCCACGGCGCAGGCGCTCCGTCGTCGCATCCGTGGATGCAGCGCTGGGCGGAACTGTTGACGATCCTTGGGGACGTGGTCGCTTTCGACTACCCGTATCTGGCTGAAGGCCGCAAGCGCCCGGACCCGCTGCCGAAGCTCATCGCGGCGCATCGCGCCGCGCTGGAAAAGGCGCGGCAGTCGCACGCCGGACGGGTCGTGCTGATCGGCAAGAGCATGGGCGGGCGTGTGGGATGTCACCTGGCATTGCAGGAAACCGTAGCAGCCGTCGTTTGCCTCGGTTATCCGCTCTGCGGCGGAGGGGATTGCAGCAAGCTGCGCGACAAAGTGCTGCGCGAGCTGTCCACGCCGATCTTGTTCGTGCAAGGCACCCGCGACTCACTCTGCCCCTTGGATGTGCTCGCGCGAGTGCGCAACGGGATGAGTGCAGTGAATGAGCTGCATGCCGTGGAAGGCGGCGATCATTCGCTGCTGGTCACGAAGACACAGCTCAAGGCCAGCGGTGAAACCCAGAAGGACGTTGATCAACGCATCTTAGCGACGATCCAGATGTTTGTTGGCGCGCATATCCACGCCAGCCGACAGCGGCCGATGCAACCGCTCACCTAGTCGTATGAATACCGCCCAATTCTCTGACGGAACGAAGGTCCCGGTGCTCGGGTAAGGCACCTGGAAGTTTGGGGAAGGTGAGCGGGATGAGGCGGAGGAAGTGGCGGCGTTGCGCGCGGGCGTGGAGCTGGGGATGACGTTGATCGACACGGCCGAGATGTATGGCGAAGGCGCGGCGGAGAAGATCGTGGGACAGGCGATCGAAGAGGTGCGCGACCGGGTCTTCCTCGTGACAAAGGCGTATCCGCACCACGCTTCACGCCGCGAGCTGCCACTGGCTTGCGAGCGCAGTTTGCAGCGACTCGGCATCGACGTGATCGATCTCTACTTGCTGCACTGGCGAGGGCCGACGCCACTCGCCGAGACCGTCGAGGCGTTCGAAGCCTTGCGGGCCAGCGGGAAGATCCGCCGCTGGGGCGTCTCCAATTTCGACACCGATGACATGGAAGAACTCGGCGCCAAGGCGGACGACTGCGCGACGAATCAGGTGCTGTATAACCCG
>JBGSYE010000231.1:0-4146 GCA_041751075.1 Chthoniobacteraceae bacterium | reverse complement strand
CAGCCCGATCCACGGCAGGAAAAAGATCAACAGCAGCCAGGTCCGCGTCGCCGCCGGAATTCGCCGCTGCGGCACATAGACGAGCATCATCACCCGCACGGCCCATTCCCCTGCAACCCAGAGAACGCTCCATAGAGGCGGAGCATCCGTCATGAGCGTGGAGGCGAGAATTCCATGGGGCGAGCGCGTGACGAATGCCCGATGCCTTCAGGTGAGGCAACGTCTGATTCGGAGTGACCGATGGGCGGAGAGAGACCTGGATTCCAGAAATTATCTCGACGGAGCCCGCACCGCTGCGCTCAAGCAACATTTTTTCCTCCGGCGTCAGTGGGACGCCGCGCACCCTCACCCTTTGGGGAGCGCCTGACCAAAAACGGCCTCGGCACACTCACCCTCAGCGCCACCAACGCCCAGACGGGCTCGACGGAGATCAACGAAGGAACCGTACGCCTCGCCGGCTCCGGGCGATTGAGCGCGGCGAATCAGCCGCTCAATCTTCGCCAGGGCGCCACGCTGGATTTGAACGGGGTGAGCAGCGGCACGGCGGTGGGCGCCTTCAATGGCTCGGGCACCGTGACCAACAACGGCGCCGTCCCCGCGATCTTCACCGTGGGCAACAACAACGGCGGCGGCCTCTTCTCCGGCATCATTCAGGACGGGGCGAGCCGCCAGAGCGTCGTTCAGGCGGGTGGCAATACTCCCGCGTGGAATGGCCGCAGCACCTACACCGGCAGCACCACGCTCAACGCCGGCGGCCTGGTCTCGATCCAGTATCTCGCCGATATCGGGCAACCCAGCGGGCTGGGTCGCGGCGACGCGACCAGCGATGCGACCAATGCCGCGAGGCTCGTCTTCGGCTCGAACAGTGCCACCTTCCCGGACAATACTGCCGGCATCCGCTACACCGGATTGGACACCGTGAGCACCGACCGGCTCTTCACCTTCGCCGGCACGTCCAGCGGATCTGGCGCCCGGATTCAGGCGAACAGCGCCAACAACGCCACCCTCGACTTTCGCAACGCAGGAGCGATCGCCTACGCGGGCGGGGCCAGCGCCGTGAATCAGACGCTGACCCTCGGCGGCGGATCGACCGGCGACAATCGTCTGAACTTACGCCTCATCGACCCGGGCGCCGCGTCACTGAGCGTCGCCAAGACGGACACCGGCACCTGGGTGCTCGGCAACGACGCGAACAGCTATACCGGGCCCACGAGTATCGCCGCGGGTCGCCTCCTCGCCCGCGATGGCGCCAGCCTTCCCGCGGGCAGTCCGCTGGTCTTTGCCGGCACGGGTATCACCTCGGGAGTCTTCGAGAGCAGCGGCACTTTCACGCGCGCACTGAATCCTGCGGCCGTCCCCGGCACCGGTGGCGTCGTGTGGACGGGCAGCGGCGGATTCGCGGCATCGGATGGGAAGCTGACCGTCCATCTCGGCGGCGGCGCCCCGCTCACCTGGGGAGTGGATGGGTTCGTGTCGATCAGCGGGACGGCCACGCCGGGGTTTGCGACTGAACTCCGCCACCGCGCTCTTCGAGACGGAGTTTAAGAATGACATAGACCTTGCCATCGCCGGGTTCGCGACCGTGGCGGTCGATGACAATCCGACGACGAATCTCGACTTTGCCACGCTCTCCGGGGTGCTCAGTGGCAGCGGGAGCCTCGCGAAGTCGGGCGCCGGCACACTGCAATTGCTCGGTGCCAACACCTATACGGGGGATACCATCTTGAGTGCCGGGACGCTCACCGTGACTTCGATCGGCGGCAGCGACGCGGCCAGCAGCAGCCTCGGGGGAGCGGCCGCCGCGCCGCTCCGGATGAATGCCGGAACCCTGATCTACGCGGGCTCCGGCGAGACAGCCGATCGTCCGATTCATCTCGGCGCTTCGGTCGCGATCGACAGCAGCGGAACCGGTGCCGTCGTGCTCCGCGGAGTGACCAGTGTCAGCGAGAGCACGCTTTCACAGACCCTTACTTTGCGCGGATGGAACAGAGATCGAAATGAAATCACCTCGCCCCTGGCCAACGGACGTTCCGCACTCGCGCTGCTCAAGACCGAAGACAGCACCTGGATCCTCAGCGGACCAAATACCTTCACGGGGGGAACCAACCTCAACACTGGCACCCTCGGCATCGGGCCGGAGCCGACCACCGCCGCATCGATCCTCCTCGGTCTCGCGGGATTCGCAGGCATCCGGCGCCGCAGCCCTCGCCGGCCCGCGCTTTGCGCCGACCGCAGAGCGACCTTGTAACTGGGATCGCCAATCCGGCAGCGGACAACGACCGACTCGCAAGCAATAAAACCGTTGACACCCTTGGAGCCGCCTCCTAGTTTGCCCGCCCTTTTTCCAGAGGAGAATTCATGCCTACCTTTTCAGCCAAAGCTAATGAAGTACAGCGCCAGTGGTGGATCATCGATGCCGCCGATCAGGTGCTCGGTCGCGTCGCCACCAAGGCCGCCAATCTCCTCCGTGGGAAAGAAAAGCCGATCTACACGGCGCACGTCGATACGGGTGATTTCGTGATCGTGATCAATGCCGAAAAAGTGCGCGTCACGGGCAAGAAGGAGACGGACAAGAGCTACATGAGCTTTTCGGGCTACGTCGGCGGCCACAAGAGCGAGACGGTGAAGGCGCGGCGCGCGCGCCGGCCAGAGCTGCTCGTCGAGCACGCGGTGAAGGGCATGATCCCGCACAACCGTCTCGGGCGATCCGTTTTCACCAAGCTCAAGGTCTATAAGGGCTCCGCGCATCCACACGAGGCGCAGAATCCGAAGCCCGTCACCCACATCAAGTAACGATCCCCATCCGCATGTCTCAGGAATTTATCGCCACTGGCCGCCGCAAAGACGCCGTCGCACGCATTCGGATGTCCGCCGGCTCCGGCAAGATCGAGGTGAATGGCAAACCTTTTGACGAATACTTCAAGACCTCGACCCAGCAGGGGCTGGTGCTTCGTCCGCTCGAAGTCGCCAAGGCGATGAATCAATTCGACGTGGCGGTGAATGCCCACGGTGGCGGCCCGAATGGCCAGGCCGGCGCGATCCGCCTCGCGGTGGCCCGCGCGCTCACCGAGCAGAATCCGGAACTCCGCGCCTCGCTCAAGGCCGACGGCCTGCTGACGCGCGACCCTCGGATGAAGGAGCGCAAAAAGTCCGGCCAGCCCGGCGCCCGCAAGCGCTTCCAGTTCAGCAAGCGATAGACAGATTTCCTCCTCGAGCCCGCGCTGCGCGACCCCCCGATCCTCGCGCAGCGCGGGTTTCTTTTTTTTCTGCGGGGAGTGGCTCCGCCGCTCCGCGACGCCGCTCGACGCTGTGCGGGGAATGGATATGCTCCGCAATCATGAAAGCTCTCCTCGCACTCCTGATCTTCGCGCTATGCGCTGTGAGCGCCACGGCCGCCGACTGGCAGGCAGAGTATGCGCGCTTGCTCGCAAAGTACGTAACGCCTCGCGGCGTGAAGTACGTCGCGTGGAAAGCGAACGCGGCGGATATGAAGGCCCTCAAGACCGTGGTCGATGGCATCGCCGCCGAGCCGGCATCCTCCGCGAAGAGCAAGGAGCAGCTCGCCTTTCACATCAATGCCTACAACGCCTGGATCCTCCACGAAGCGCTCGAGAAGTACCCCACCAAGTCGGTGAAGGACACGCTCTTCACCTTCTTCCTCGGCAAGCGCATCGTCGTCGCTGGGGAAAAGATGAGCTTCAACCGACTCGAGAAAGACATCATCCGCCAGCGCTTCAATGAACCCCGGATTCACTTTGCGCTGAACTGCGCGAGCCGGAGCTGCCCGCCGCTGCGCGCGGAGCCGTTCACCGCCGCAAAGCTCGACGCGCAACTGGATGAGCAGACGCGCGCCTATCTGAATGAAGATCGCGGCGTGAAGATCAGCGGCGGCACCGCTCAGCTCTCGAAGATCTTTGATTGGTACAAAGAGGACTTCGGCGGCGACTCCGGAGTTCGCGATCTGCTCGCGAAGTATCGGAGTGGGAAGAGCGACTTCAAGAAAGTGACCTACCAGGAATACGACTGGAACCTCAACGACGCGAAATGAGACGCGCAACCTTCGCGGCGCTCGCCGCATTCCTCCTCGCTCCGCTCGTGGCCTCGGCGGAAGTCATTCGCGTGAATGGCTCGCCGGTCGTTTCGATG
>JBGSYE010000230.1:0-12587 GCA_041751075.1 Chthoniobacteraceae bacterium | reverse complement strand
GAGGCCCACGCCTTCGTAGAGGACGACGCTGTGGCGGTCGAGCCGCTGCTGGATGGCGCGGTAGTATTCCGGCGTGCCGAGGTGCGCGACGCCGATGAGCCATACGGCGGGGCCAGTGCCTTTCGCCGGGAGGTATTCGGCGCAGAGCGTCTCGCAGGCGGTGCTCTTGTCGGGATGCGCGATGGAGCGGACGAAGGTGCCGGTCTCCGGGGTGGCGGCCTGCTCGGCAAGTGCGGCGCTGACGGAGAGCGCGAGGGCGACGAGGACGCGGAAGGATCTCATGAGGTGGGCAGGGTAACACATCGCCGCGGAGCGTGCGCGCCACCGATGCGCCGCACTGCCTTCGCCCACTTTGATCAGCGACGGTCGTAGATCGCCGCTACAAACGCTGCGCTTCTTTTGCCCAGGTGTCTTTCAATGTGATGGTGCGGTTGAAGATGAGGCGGCCGGGCTGCGAATCCAGATCGAGGCAGAAGTAGGCGAGGCGCTCGAACTGGTAGCGCTCTTCCGGCTTCGCTCCGGCGAGCGACGGTTCGAGTTTCGCGGTGACGATGGTGAGCGAGTGCGGATTCAGATGCTGCTGGAAGTCGCCATCCGCGTCGGGCTCGGCGACGGTGAAGAGCCGATCGTAGAGCCGCACCTCGGCCTCGACAGCGTGGGCGGCGCTGACCCAGTGGATGGTGCCTTTCACTTTGCGGCCGGACGTCGCGCCGCCGGTCTTCGAATCGAGATCGGCAGTGCAGCGCAGTTCGACGATGTTGCCCGCGGCATCCTTTACCATTTCGTGGCACTTGAGGATGTAAGCGTATTTCAGCCGCACTTCGCCGCCGGGCTTGAGGCGGAAGAATTTCGGCGGCGGCACTTCGGCGAAGTCGTCGCGCTCGATCCACAGCTCGCGGCTGAACGGCAGCGCGCGTGTCCCGGAGCTCTCGTCCTGCGGATTGTTCGTCGCCGTGAGTTCCTCGGTCTGGCCCTCGGGATAATTCGTGATCGTGACCTTCAGCGGATGCAGCACGCCCATGCGGCGCAGGGCGCGTCCATTGAGATCGCCACGGATGGCGTGTTCGAGCACCGCGATGTCGGTCACGCTTTTGTACTTCGTGACGCCGATGTGGTAGGCGAAGTCGCGCAATGCTTCCGCGGTGACGCCGCGCCGGCGCAGCCCGGTGATCGTCGGCATCCGCGGATCGTCCCAGCCGGTGACGATGCCGTCGTTCACCAGCGTGATGAGCTTGCGCTTCGAGACGACCATGTAGCTCGGGATGAGCTTCGCAAATTCGTACTGCCTCGGCCGCGGATGCCGCACGGGGAGATGATCGAGGATCCAGTCGTAGAGCGGCCGATGGACCTCAAACTCCAGCGTGCAGATGGAGTGCGAGATGCCTTCGATCGCATCGCTCAGGCAGTGTGCGTAATCGTACATCGGATAGATGCACCACGCGTCGCCGGTGTGGTGATGCGCCACATGCCGGATGCGGTAGAGGATCGGATCGCGCAGCCAGACATTCGGCGCGCTCATGTCGATCTTCGCCCGCAAGGTGCGCGTGCCATCGGGGAATTCGCCCCCCTTCATCCGCGCGAAAAGATCGAGGCTCTCGTCCACACTGCGATCGCGGAAAGGCGAAGGCTTGCCCTCGATGCGCAGCGCATCGGTCTGCTCGGGGGTGAGATCGCAGACGTAGGCATTCCCATCGCGGATGAGCTGCACCGCGTAGTCGTGGAGCTGCTGGAAGTAGTCGCTCGCGTAAAACGGCTCGGTGCCCTCGCCAGCCACGACCGCCGTCCCGCTGGTGTCGCCGACGCGCTTGAAGCGCAGCACATCATCCGCCCACCCGGCGATGAGCCACTTCACATCCGCGACGATCGACTCGACGTACTCGACTTCCTCCTTCGCAGGATTCGTGTCATCCATCCGCAGATGGCAGATGCCGCCAAACTCGCGTGCGATGCCGAAGTTCAGGCAGATGGATTTCGCGTGTCCGATGTGCAGGTAGCCATTCGGCTCGGGCGGGAAGCGCGTGGCGATCTGCGGATACTTCCCCTCGGCGACGTGCGCGGAGACGATGTCGCGGATGAAATCGGAAGGCGCGGGTGCGCTCGCGGCGGGGTCGGGCGTGCTCATGCGGTGGAAAGTGGGAGCCGGTCTATGACGCTCGCATTTTTTGCGGGCAAGCAGAATAGCCGGCTGATGGTGGGGCAGTTTCGCAAAAAGGGGGTCGGAGTGGGGCGGCGCGGTGCCGGGATCCCGCACTGGAGTGGCAGGGCCTCCGCAGGCAGACGGCGCGCCGATGTGCGGGCGTCCGCCGGAGCGCAAATTGGTTCGCCGCAGCCAGCCAGTGGGACCAGTTGTTTGGAAGTGCCTTTCGGTGCATGATGGACCAAATGACCCGCGACCGCTGTTGGCTGAACACCGTGAAGATTTCCCTCGCACTCCTGTGGGTCGGCGCGCTCCCGGCAGTCGCCGCCCCGCCGCCCAAACCGCTCACGGGCTTCCTGGAAAAGCACTGTTTCGATTGCCACGACGCGGATGTGAGCAAGGGCGACCTGAACCTGGCCGATCTTTCGTTCGATCCGGCGAATCCGTCCAACTTTGCGACGTGGCAGCGCGTCTATGAGCGGACGCACCTGGGCGAGATGCCGCCGGCGAAGAAACCGCGGCCGGGACCGAGCGAACTCGAACCCTTTCTCGCGAGTCTGGGAAAGCCGCTGCTGGCGACCGACCGGGCAGACATTCAGGCGCAGGGGCGCGTGCGCAGCCGCCGGCTCACGCGGGTCGAGTATGAGCACACGATCCACGATCTGCTCGGGATCGAGATCCCGCTCCGAGGGCTGCTGCCGGAAGATCC
Organism: Chthoniobacteraceae bacterium; assembly: GCA_041751075.1. Lineage (GTDB taxonomy): Bacteria > Verrucomicrobiota > Verrucomicrobiia > Chthoniobacterales > Chthoniobacteraceae > JANNXQ01. The sequence goes on along the minus strand of JBGSYE010000230.1, from coordinate 9,741 downwards.
GTCGTTGGATGGATTCGAGACCGTGGCCAGGGGGCAGCAGCTTTCCCATCATCAGCTCGCGCGTTATCTCGATGTGGCGGACCTCGCGCTGGAAGAGGCCTTCAGCCGCGCGTTGCAAGGGGACGCCGTTTTCAAAAAGCAGTTCACGCCGGACGACCTCGCTCGCCGCGGCTCGGGCAACTATCGCGGTCCGGAAGTGCGCGATGGCGAGAGCATCAGTTGGCCGATCACGTTGCAGTTCTTTGGCAAGATGGTCGCCACCGAGGTGCCGGACGATGGCTGGTATCGCATCACACTGCGCGGCGTGCGCGGCATCAATCCAGGCAAGGAAGGCGCGGTCTGGGGCACGCTGCGCTCGGGCGCGTGCTCGTCGAATGCGCCACTGCTTTACATGATCGGCCTCGTCGAGGCGACGCCCGAACCGCGCGATCTCACCTTCGACGCGTGGATTCAAAAAGGCCACATGCTGGAGCTGAAGCCAAACGATGCAGAACTCCGCCGCCCGCCGACTGGGGCGAAAGGAGGCAACGTGTCGTTCCAGGGCCGCGATCTGGCGGCGGAAGGCTATGCTGGCATCGCGCACCGAGGCATCGAGATGGAGCGTGTCTATCCGCTCGCGGACCGTGCCACCGTGTGGCGCCACCTTTTCGGCAACGTGAAGATCAAAGATCCCAAGGCCGCAGAGGCCGGGCTCGACAAGCTCCTCGCGCAATTCGCCGTCCGCGCCTTCCGCCGCCCGGTGACCGCGGAGCAACTCGCGCCGTATCTGGCGATCGGCCGCGCGACATTGAAGGAGGGCAAGCCACTCGTGGACGCGCTCCGCTCGGGCTATCGCGCGATGCTTTGCTCGCCGCGGTTTCTGACCTTTGTCGAGGCGCCGGGCGTGCTCGACCCGCACGCCGTCGCCGCGCGTCTGAGCTATGCGCTCTGGGTGAGCATGCCGGACGCGCAGCTCACGCGAGCGGCCGATGAGGGCAGGCTCTCGCAGCCACAGGTGCTCGCCGCGGAGATCGAACGAATGCTCGCCGACGCGAAGGCCGGGCGGTTCGTCCGCAGCTTCACCGACCAATGGCTGAAGCTGAAGGAGATCGACTTTACCTCGCCCGACACCCGCCTGTATCGCAACTTCGATCCGGTGATGCAGGAATCCATGGTCCAGGAGACCCGCGCCTTTGTGAGTGAACTGATCGCGAAGAATCTCGGCATCACGAACCTGGTGGATTCGGATTTCGCCTTCCTCAACGGACGCCTCGCCCGGCATTACCAGATGGATGGGCAGGGTCAGAAGAACGACCAGGGAGGCAATGACAAGAAGCGAGAGAAGCAGGCGGCCAAGCCTCTTTCCGTCGCATTCTCCGATGGGCCAGCGGTCGCACTCACGCCCGGACAAGGCCTGCAAAAGGTCTCGCTCCCATCCGACGTGCCTCGCGGCGGACTCCTCACACAAGGGGCGGTCTTGAAAGTCACCGCGGACGGCGCGACGACCTCGCCGGTGATCCGCGGCGTTTTCGTCAATGAGCGCATCCTGGGAAATCACATCCTGCCGCCGCCGCCGGGCACCCCCGCGATCGAGCCGGACATCCGCGGCGCCATCTCCATTCGCGATCAGCTCGACAAACATCGGAGCAACGAATCGTGCGCGACCTGCCACAAGACCATCGATCCACCGGGCTTCGTGCTGGAGAATTTCGATCCGACCGGCGGCTACCGCACGCGCTACGGCGGCAACAACAAAGGCGCCGCCGTCGATCCGACGGGCGTCACACCCGACGGGCAGAAGTTCGCCGATCTCGCAGATTGGAAAGCGATCTACACAGCGCGCGGCGATCAACTGGCGAGGAACTTCGTCAGCCAGTTCCTGACCTATGCCACCGGCGCGAAGATGCGCTTCAGCGACAAGGCGGTCGTGGAAGGGATCGTGGCCAATGCCGGAACTTCCGGCTTCGGCGTGCGTTCCTTGCTCAGCGCGGCGCTCACCAGTCCGGTCTTTCTGCATAAGTAATCCAGTCTCCGAAGCCTCTCCTCATCTGATATGAAAAACGTGACCTTCAACTTCGGCGCACACCTTTCCCGCCGCACCTTCCTCCGCGGCGCGGGTATCTCACTCGCGCTGCCGCTCCTCGACGCGATGCGGCCCGCCTTCGCCGCCGCGCCGGACGCCAGGACGGCGAAGCGTTTCGTCGGCGTGAGCCTCGCGCTCGGTCTGCACGGGCCGAATCTCGTGCCGCAAAACAGCGGACGGAATTACACGCCGTCGCTCTATCTGAATTCACTGAAGGATATTCGCGAAGACTTCACGGTCGTCTCGGGCTCCTCGCATCCCGGCGTCACGGGCGGACATACCGCCGAGGGCAGCATCTTTTCGGCGTGCCCGAACCAGCGCGGCTCGGTCTCGCGCAACACCATCTCGCTCGATCAATTGATGGCCAAACAACTCGGCCACGAGACGCGCTTCCCCTCTCTCGTGCTGAATACCGGCAGCGAATCGAGCCCGTCCTACACGGAGAATGGCGCGATGATTCCCGCCGTCAGCAATGCGATGAGCCTTTTCACCAAGCTCTTCGTCAGCGACACGCCCGCGGAGCAGGCGCGGCAGGCGGAACTGATCGCGCGCGGCCAGAGCGTGATGGATGTGATCGGCGCGGAAGCGAAGGCGCTCCAGCGCGAAGTGGGCGCGGGCGATCGCGACAAGCTCGACGCGTGGTTCACCAGCGTGCGTGACATGGAGCAGCGGCTCGTGGCGAACCAGGAATGGATTCAGCGGCCGAAGCCGAAGGTTCCGCTCAAGGCGCCGACGAACATCCCGCGCGACAACGCCGTCGAGGTGGAGCGCATTTTTTTGGACATCATCCACATGGCGCTGGTCACCGACTCGACGCGCTTCGTGACCCTTCACATCACCGGCAACGCGGTGAACGGCATCGAAGGCGTGGACGAAAGCTACCACACCCTCAGCCATCACGGGCTCGACGATGAAAAGCTGCGCCAGCTTTCGCTCGTCGAGCAGGGCGTGATCAGCGAATGGGGCGAATTCCTGCGCAAGCTGAAGACCGACCGCCTGCTGGACGAGACGATGGTGCTGCTCACCTCGAACCTCGGCAACGCCTCCTCGCACGATAATCGGAACATGCCCGTGCTCTTCGGCGGCGGCGGGTTCCGGCACGGCCAGCATCTCGCCTTTGATCAGAAGAACAATTACCCGCTGCCGAACCTCTATCTCAGCGCCCTGCACCGCCTCGGGATCGAGAATGAAACCTTTGCCACCAGCACCGGCGAGATGGCTGGGTTGGCAACGGCTTAGCGCTTGGTGAAAGACGCGCTGATGATTTGCAGGACAGAATGGGGACATCGCTCACGGCCAAGGGCTCCTGACTGGCGCACCGTGTATGGGTGAAGAGATCGATTCCCGCCATTTTACCAAAGAGGATTTCGACGAATTCCAACGCCGGTTGATTCGCGAGACCGCTTTGCTGGAAGCATGGTTCACCGAAGGCCGATTCGAGGCCGGTCCGCAGGTGGGTGGGTTTGAAGTCGAGGCCTGCCTCGTGGATCGCGCCGGTCGGCCCGCGCCTTGCAATGAAGCCTTTCTCCAGCGCCTGGACCATCCGCTGGTCGTGCCGGAACTCGCCCGCTTCAATGTGGAACTCAACGCACCGCCCGTGCGGCTCGGCGCGGATGCGCTCAGGGTCACGCAGCGCGGCTTGGAGGGCACCTGGCAGCGGTGCAACGAAGTCGCCGGCGAACTCGAGGCGGAGTTGCTGCTGATCGGCATCCTCCCGACTTTGCGCGATCGCGATCTCACGCTGGTCAACCTTTCGCCCATGGAACGCTACCGGGCGCTCAACGAGCAGGTGTTTCGGTTGCGCGCGGGCAAGCCGCTCACGCTCGACATCCAAGGACGGGAACACCTGCGGACCACGCACGAGGATGTGATGCTCGAGGCGGCGGCGACATCCTTCCAAGTCCATATCCAGACCAGTCCCGCGCAGGCGGTGCGGTATTACAATGCCTCGGTGATCCTCTCCGCGCCGATGGTCGCGGTGAGCGCGAATTCGCCTTACCTCTTTGGCCGCGAGCTGTGGGAAGAGACGCGCATCCCGCTCTTCGAGCAATCCGTGCGGCTCGTGCCGCTGGACAGCCCGCAACCCCGGAGGGTCACGCTCGGCGCCGATTACGCGCGCGCATCCTTGCAGGAATTCTTTGCGGAGAATCTCGCGGTTTATCCGGTGTTCCTTCCCACGCTCCAGGAGGAAGGGGACGATCGCCTGACGCATCTGCGGATGCACAATGGCACGATCTGGCGCTGGAACCGCCCGCTGATCGGCTTCAACTCGCGGGGCGAACCGCACGTCCGCATCGAGCACCGGGTGATGCCCGCGGGGCCGAGCCTGAACGACATGGTGGCCAACGCGGCCTTGTATTTCGGGCTGGTGGAAATGCTGGCGACCGCGCCGGTCGCTCCCGAGTCCGCGCTTTCGTTTGCAAAGGCAGAGGCGAATTTTTACGCGGCGGCCCGCGAGGGATTGAAGGCGCAGATCGTGTGGCTGGATGGGCGGAGCGTGCCGATCCAGGAATTGCTCCTTCGGGACTTGCTGCCGCTGGCGCGGCGCGGATTGGAGAAACTGCAATTCGATCGCGAAGACGTCGCGCGGTATCTGGGCGTGATCGAAGGCCGGCTGGCGAATGGCCAGAACGGCGCCGCCTGGCAGCGCGCTTTTGTCGCCCGGCACGGGCCGGACGTGCAGGCGCTGACATGCGCCTACCGCGAGCGCCAGCAGAGCGGCGCGCCGGTGCATGAGTGGAAAATCTGATGCTCCGAGTCCTCGAACATTTGCCCGACGGCATGCTCGACCGCGACGCGGCCGGGCTGCACGAAGTGCTCGACGGGCCGACGCTCATCCATCTGCCCGGTCGCCGGGCCGAGCCGCTCTTTGTCTCCGTGCTGCTGCACGGGAATGAAGACACCGGATGGCTGGCCGCGCGCGGACTGCTCCGCGAATGCGCCGGAGAGGAGCTGCCGCGGGCGCTCTCGCTCTTCATCGGGAATGTGGCGGCGGCACGGGCGCGGGAGCGCTTCCTCGACGGTCAGCCGGATTACAATCGCATCTGGGCCGCTGGTGCCGAGTCGATTCCCGAGCGGCGCATGGCCCGCGAAGTGATCGCGACCCTGGCCGCGCGCCGGGTCTTCGCATGCGTCGATGTCCACAACAACACCGGACGCAATCCGCACTACTCGTGCGTCTCGCGGCTGGACCACCGGTGCTTCCGTCTGGCTACGCTCTTCAGCCGCACCGTCGTCTATTTCACCGAACCCGACTCGGTGCTCACCGAGCCCTTCTCGAATCTTTGCCCGTCGGTCACGTTGGAGTGCGGCCAGCCCGGCCAGCCTCACGGGGTGGAGCACGCGCAGGATTATCTCAAGGCCTGTCTCCACCTCGCGGAAATCCCCGATCAGCCCGTCGCCGCGCAGGACATCGATTTGTTTCACGCCGTGGCGACGGTGAAAGTGCCGCCCGAAGTCAGCTTCAGCTTTGATTCGGAGGCGACCGACATTCGTTTCCTCGCGGAGATGGACCGCCTGAATTTTTGCGAACTGCCCGCGCACACCACCCTCGGGTGGATCCGTCCGGGACGTGCGGCGCGACTGGAAGTGACGGACGAGGAGGGTCGCGACGTGAGCGAGCGCATGCTGCGGGTTCACGACGGGGCGATTCAAACCACCGTGCCCTTGATGCCCGCGATGCTGACCTTGAGCGAACGCGCCATCCGCCAGGATTGCCTCTGCTACTTCATGGAAATCCGTCCCGAGTTCCGCGCCACTGCGCTGCAACAGGCCATGCACTCCGAAAAGTCGGCCTGAGCGCCTCGGGGGCGCATGGAAAATTCGCCGGTGGCGCCAGCCAACGGATCGCCCCCCACGGCGTCCGCCCCGGCCGGGGCGGTGAAATCGCATAATTTCACTGATGCCTTCGGCACCGAATGTTTGAAGGCTCTGCGCTACCGCGTCTGGCTCTCTTTGATTGCGTGCTCGAGCGGGGCGTAAAGCTCGCGTTTCCGATTCACGCCACGGCGCAGCACGGGCTTGAGATTCGCGGCGTCCGAAATGTTCATCACGAGATCGATGCTGTGCTGGAAGGCCTGCATCTCATCGTTGGTCTGGAAGCTCCCGCCGATCACGGTGACGAATTGTTTGCGCCGCTGGGCGAGCGGCATGTCCACGGCGGCGGAGATCACGGCGTTGGATTCGAGATCGGCCCCGTTGAACTGCTCGGAGACGACGACCACATCGTACACATGCGCCCGCAGCTTCAGCAGGATGTCCTCCACGAAGAGGCCGGTGTGAATCTTGTAGTTGAGATTGCCGAGTTGATCGACGACGAGGCGCTGGATCTCCGGCGCATCCACGCAGACGAGCGACGTGAGGTCGCCGGGTTCAAAGAAATCGAGGCGGGTTTCAGGCGAGTGGTTCATTACAGGCGGAGTGAAGCGAATGCGGCTGCGGAGGAGCCCGAGGACGAGGCGTCGGTGTCGAGGCGCAGCCCGGTGGACTGCTCCTGATCGATGCCCCGCTCTTTTTTCACACCGTCGATGTAGCGGGTGATGCGGGCTTTGTTGGTCGCGTAAAGGTTCGCCGTTTCCTCGGTGACGAGGCCGGCCTTGTAGGCGCGGAGCAGCGATTGATCGAAGGTCGTCCAGCCAAAGGTCGCGTTGGACTCGATGATTTCGTAGAAGGAGCGCCCGTCCTGTTCGCCGAGAGCGATGGATTCCCGGGTGCTGAGATTCGAGCCCATCACTTCATTCACGAGCAGACGGCCGCCGCGGACTTTCGGGACGAGGCGCTGGCTCACGACCCAGCGCAGCGTCTCGCTGAGGCGGAGGCGGAGCTGTGTCTCCTCCGCGAGTTCAAACATGCCCAGGATACGATTGATCGACTGGCCGGCATTGATCGTGTGAATCGTGCTGAGCACGAGATGGCCCGTCTCCGCCGCGGTGATGGCGATCTCGACCGTGGCTCGATCGCGCATTTCACCGACGAGGATGACCTTCGGCGCCTGGCGCAGTGCGGCGCGCAGTCCATTCGGGTACGTGTCGAAGTCGTTGCCGAGTTCGCGCTGGTTGAAGGTGGCGCGCTTGTGGTGATGCACGAACTCGATCGGATCCTCGAGCGTCACCACATGCACCGAGTGGTTCTCGTTGATCTCGTTCAAGATCGCCGCAAGCGTCGTCGTCTTGCCGCTGCCGGTGGCGCCGGTCACTAGGATCAGACCGTTCTTTTCCTTGGCGACATCGTGAAAGATCGGCTGCAAGCCGAGCGAAGCGATGGTCGGCATTTCGCTTTGCGCCTTGCGCATGACGATGGAGAAGGCGCCGCGCTGCCGGAAGACATTGCAGCGAAAGCGGGTGTGCTCGCCCAGCGAGTAGCTGCAGTCGCACGCGCCGTGCGTCATCAAGTGGCCAAGCAGATGGCGCTGGTCGCCGATGATATTGAGCGCGATCTGCTCGGTCTGAAAGGGCGTGAGAACCTTTACCGCTGGCTGGATGCGGGCTTCCTTCAGCTCGCCGTAGGTCTCGACCTGGAAAGGGCGATTGACGGTGAAAAGGAGATCGGAGATGCCGGGATGCGCGTCCAGCATCGCGGTGAGAATGGTATCGAGTTCGGTTTGTTTCATGGAAAGGTGGCGGAATCTTCCTCTTAATCTTCCCCTTCCTCTTCCTCCCCCGCTCGCCTTCTGGAAGGAGAGGAAGAGGAAGGGGAAGATTAAGAGGAAGAGTCGGGAATCATTCGTCGAGGTCGTCCGGCGGCGTTTTGAGGAAGACGCGGAATTTTTTCCGGTCCTGGCATTTTTCGTACGCCTCCTCGGGCGAAATGCGGGCGGCGCGCAGGTGCTCCATGATGGCGTCGTCGAGCGGCTGGTTGCCCTTCTTTTTGCCGACCTGCATCATGCCGGGAATCTGGTGCGTCTTGCCTTCGCGGACGAGGTTTGCGATGGGGGTATCGCAGACGAGGACTTCGAGTGCGGCGACGCGGCCCGGCTTGTCGATGCGCTTGAAGAGATTCTGCGCGACGACGCCCTTCAATGCTTCGGAGAGGCCGGCGCGCACCTGGTTCTGCTGGCTGGCCGGGAAGACGTCGATGATGCGGTCGATGGTCTTGGGCGCGCTCGGCGTGTGCAGGGTGCCAAAGACGAGGTGGCCGGTGGCGGCGGCGGTGAGCGCGAGTTCGATGGTCTCGAGGTCGCGCATTTCACCCACGAGGATGATGTCGGGATCCTCGCGCAGCGCGCCGCGGAGCGCGGAGGCGAAGCCCTTTGTATGCACGCCGACTTCGCGGTGATTCACGAGGCACTGCTGGCTGCGATGCACGAACTCGATCGGATCCTCGACCGTGATGATGTGATCCTTCCGCTGAAGATTCGCGTAGTCGATCATCGCGGCGAGCGTGGTCGATTTGCCGGAGCCCGTCGGGCCGGTCACGAGCACGAGCCCTTTCTTGAGCAGCGCGAATTTCTTCAGCACTGGCGGCAGGCCGAGTTCATCGGCGGTGAGCACCTTGCTCGGGATGAGCCGGAAGACCGCGGCGATGCCGGATTTCTGATTGAAGAAATTCGCGCGGTAGCGGGCGAAGCCTGGATACTCGTAGCCGAAGTCCACGTCGCCGGTCTCCTCGAAGACTTTGATTTTGTGCTCCGGCGCGATCTCATAGACGAGCGCCTTGAGGTCGTCGTTTTCCATCGGCGACATATCCACGCGGACGAGTTCGCCGTGGATGCGGAGCATGGGGGGATTGCCGGTGGAGAGGTGAAGGTCAGAGGCACTCTGCTCCTTCATGAACTTGAAGAACGAATCGATACGGGCCATGCGCCGAAATCATAGCTAATGCGATGCCAACGATGCGCCGGGAGGAGGTATGGCCGTTCCGTTTGCTCCAAAATTCTCTTGCGCTCCGTCCAGCCGTCCGGCCAACTCCGCGGCGCAGAAAGGCTGCCACAATGAATGAAGCCATAAAGCTCCCCCGGCGCGTTGTCGCCGTCGTCATCCACTTGCTGGCAGGGATTTCCGCATTGGCGGTGCCAGTCGTCAACGATCCCTTCACCGACGCCAGCCACACCAATGCCACGGGCGGCGACACGCTCGGGCTGGTATGGTATCGCAATAACACCGCCCAGGCCACGCTGGCCGTGGCCGACGACAGCAGCGTCGTTCCCACGAGCAAGGCTCTCTTAAGCAACGTCACTTCGACGTTCCGCGGGATGATCGCCTTTTTCCCGAGCACCACGCTGGTCGCGGGACAGTCGCTGACGCTGCGCTTCGATTTCCGCTTCACCACTGCGCCGGTGAATCTATCTCAGAGCTTCCGCTTTGGTCTCTACAACTCGGCGGGCACTCGCCAGACCGCCGACGGCGCGGGGGTTCGCACTGACGACTTTGGCTACGGGCTCTGGACGAATGTCGGCACCACTTGGATCGGCGGCACCAGTGTTTTCATCGAAAGACCGGGCGATGACACCCTGGGCGGGTCGGGCGCCGGGGTGTTGGACGCTATCGGCGTCAGTGGCGCGGCGTTCGATTGCGGCATCGCCTCGCGGCATAGCGCCTTGCTGCGGATCACGCGCAATGCCGACGGCAGCGTGCGACTCGAAGGACGCGTCGACAACGGCACCACGGCCAGCGGGACGATCACTGTGCCGGCAGATCAGTTTTACACCTTCGACACGGTGACGCTAAAGAACGGCAACGTCG
>JBGSYE010000229.1:0-10023 GCA_041751075.1 Chthoniobacteraceae bacterium | reverse complement strand
CCGCCACACTCGCTCTACGCCGGCCGCACCGCCACCCCGCGCCCGACCAGGAAGCGCTTCACGTCCCCCACCGTATATACTCCGAAGTGAAAGATGCTCGCCGCGAGCACCGCGTCGGCCTGCCCCTCGATCAGCACCTCGGCGAGATGATCGAGCCGGCCCGCGCCGCCGCTGGCCACCACGGGCACGCCCACGGCTGCGCTGATCCGCCGGGTGATCGTGAGATCGTAGCCCGCCTTGGTGCCGTCGGCGTCGATGGAATTCAGCACGATCTCTCCCGCGCCGAGCGCCACTGCTCGCGTGGCCCACTCGACCGCGTCGAGTCCGGTCGGCTTGCGTCCACCTTGCGCGAAGACCTCCCAACGATCCGGCGCGACGTGTTTGCAGTCGATGCTCACCACGATGCACTGGCAGCCGAAACGCTCCGCTCCGGCGCCGATTAGGCCGGGGGTGGCGATGGCGCTGGAGTTGATGCTGATCTTGTCCGCCCCGGCGCGGAGCAGCGCGTGCATGTCGTCGGCCGTCCGGATGCCGCCGCCGACGGTGAGCGGCATGAAACAATGCGCGGCCGTCCGTTCGATGACGTCGATCATCGTCGCGCGCCCGTGCGCGCTGGCGGTGATGTCGAAAAAGACCATCTCGTCGGCCCCCTGGTCGTTGTAGCGGATGGCGAGTGCGACGGGATCGCCGACATCGCGCAGCCCGCCCTCCTCGGCGCGGCCAAACTGCACGCCGCGGGTGACTTTGCCGTCGTGAACGTCGAGACAGGGGATGACGCGTTTGGTGAGCATGGAGGAAAGGGCGGGAGCTTCGCCGGCGGCCGGCGGTCTGGCGATGCCCGACTGCGCGGAATCTGCACTATTGACCGATCCGCCCGCGCCGACTACACGAACGCGTCCGCAGCGGGCGTCTCAACAAGTAAAGGGCACTCCGTCAGGGAAAAAACTCGTTCTGATTCAATACATCTATGGCCAAGGAAAAACTCGAAAACGAAACCATCGCCGAAACCACCGCTGCCGAAGCCGCGCGCGGACCATTTCAACTCACCCCCGATCCCGTGGGACCGGAGGAGAGCGCGGATTCGGCTCACAAATACGACATCGGGCCGGGTCCCGAAGCCGCCAGCCACGCGGAGACAGCCTCGGCGCCAGCCTACGAGCATCTCGGCGAACTGCCCGCGAGCTACCAGGAGGATGTCCTCTACCTCGTCGCGCGCGATCCACACTGGCTGTTTTCCTACTGGGACTTTGACTGGAGCCGTGTGCCGAGGGGCAATTTCCGCGGTGGCGTCCCGCAGTTTTTCCTCAAGATCGTGAGCGAGGGCAGCGAGGAGGCGCTCGTGGAAGTCCGCCCCGAAGCGCGCAACTGGTACGTGCCGGTGAGCAAACCCGCCACCACCTACACGGCGGAGATGGGGTGGTTCGATATCGCAGGCGCCTGGCATGTGCTGGTGAAGTCGCGCCCGGCCACGACTCCGGCGGACGAACTCGCGCCGGAGCAGCTCGCCGCGGAATTCGCCACGGTGCCGCCGCATATCGCCTTCGATCGGATGCTCGAGATGGTGCGCTGCCGGATGGAGGACGGGGAGACGCTGCTCGAAGCCGTTTCACGCATTTCCGGCGAAGGCCGCATCGAATTTGCCGCGGGTCGCACGCCGACCTGGACGGAGGAGCAGAAGCGACTGCTCGCCGCCCTGCTCGGGGCCTCGCTCGTGGATCGCGCCGGGCTCGGTTCGGCGGAGCTCGATCAGCTTCTCCGCAAGCATCTCCACGAAAAGCTCTCCAGCGAATCGGCGAGCGAACTCTCGGCGCGCTTCGCCGAGATTCTTGCCCCCGGCGAGAGCAGTCTCTTCAGCGGGATCGGAGCGAGCTGGAGCGCGCAGCCCTTCAGCGTGCATCGCGAGCGCGGCTTCTTCATGCATGTGAATGCCGAGATCATCTTCTACGGCGGCACCCATCCCGACGCCACGGTGTGGGTCGATGGCCGGGAGATCAAACTCAGCCCCGACGGCACCTTCCGCTATCACTTCAAGCTGCCCGACGGCGAGTATGCGATCCCGATCGTGGCGCAGTCGCCCGACAAGGTCGAGAAGCGCACCGCGACCCTCAGCTTCACCCGCGGCACCGTCCGCATGGGCGACGTGAGCAGCACCGGCCAGCCGCCGTATCTCGATCCGCTGATCGGGCGCAAGTAGCGGGGCGAGTGGCACAACAGGCGACCCCTCTTCGGTAGGGAAGGCTCGCCGAACGTTCCCTGACTTGGCGCGGGAAGGCGGCGGGCGGTGGCTTTTTCCCTGTCGAGGAGCTACGCACCAACCGCACGGCAGGGGATAGAGCCACCGCCCGCCGCCTTCCCACACCAGAAGTGGGAACCTTCGGCGAAGCTTCCCTACCGCTTCACAGCTCCACCGGCTGACCCGGCGGTGGGAGAATGATGTCGCTCTCCGGTAGGTCCGCCGCGAGCGTCGCGCGGAACCACTCCAGCGCCGCGGGATCGCCGTGGACGAGCAGGATCTTCTTTGGCCGCACCTTGTTCACGTAAGCGCGGATGCTCTCCCGCGAGGCGTGGGCGCTAAAATTAAACACGTCCATGTGACAGCGCAGCAGTTGCGGCGGGCGCGCCGGATCGAGCTGGACCATCTCCCCAGGAGGCGTCGCGCGGAGCCGGCCGGCGGGCGATTCCGGATCGGCGTAGCCCACGAAGAGCATCGTCTGCTGCGGGTCGCTCAGGAAGTGGCGCGCATAGGAGTTTGAGAGCGTCTTCTCCGTCATCATGCCGCTCGAGAGCGCGTAGATGCGGCGCGGCTTCAAAGGCGTGGCGTCGGCGGCCTTGCCGGCCATGGTGAAGGGCGCCACGGCATTGAGCAGATCGAGATCGGGATCCTGGCGCGGCGTGTGATGCGCGAGGCGGTCGTAGATTTCCGTGAGCTTCGTGCTGAGGCCGCCGATGTAGATCGGGCAGTGCGGGAGCAGGCGTTTGCGTCGGAATTCGTGGAACATCGCGAGCAGCTCCTGTGTCTTGCCGAGCGCGAAAACCGGGATCATCACCGCTCCGCCGCGATCGAAAGCCGCCTGGATCGCCTGTGCGAACCTCAACTCCTCCCCGGCACGCGTGAAGCCCTCCGGCTGCGCGCGATCACCCCGCGTCGTCTCCATGATCAGCACATCCACCGGCTCCTCGGGGAGGCGCGCTGCCTGCATGATCGTCTGGTCATCGAACTGCACGTCGCCCGCGTAAAGCACCGTGCGGCCTTCCGTGCGGATGAGCGTGCCGACCGATCCGAGGATGTGGCCCGCGTCGAAGAATTCGAGCGACATCTCGGCCTCCTCGTCGGGCCGCAGCCGCTCGCCGCTGAGGTCGAAGCGCGTATGCAGCGGCGCAGTCCGCCAGCGTTTCGCGCACACATCGACTTCGCGATGGGTGAAGTGCGGACGCGCCATCTCGCCGGCGTCGCACTTGAACTGCATGACGTTCGCCGAATTGTGCAGCATCTGATCGCTGAGCTGGCGGGTCGCCTCCGTCATGAAAGCCGGAGCGCGTGGCTGGAGCCGCATCAGCACGGGGAGCGCGCCGAGGTGATCCTGGTGCGCGTGCGACATCACGATGGCATCCGCGCTGTCGGCCGGGACGAGATCGAGCAGTGGGAGGCCCTCGGGACCGTCGTGCCGGGGATGCAATCCCGCGTCGAGGATCAGGCGCTTGCCGGCGGCTTCGAGGAGGTAGCAGTTCGCGCCGATTTCCGCGGCGCGCGTGAGATTGGTGAAGAGCAGTTGAGGGTCGAGAGTTGAGGGTTGAGTGGCACACGGAGGTGGACCGGAGCGCGGATATGAAGCCGAGCGCCACTCAATTGCCGATATTTGTTTTCAATAGAAATTCGATCGGCTGTCTCGCTTCGCTCGGCTCTCAACCCTCAACCCTCAACTTCTTCAGAGAATCACCGGGCGCTTGGGCTTGCCGGCGGAGTCCGGCGTGACGATGCGGTAGAGCACCATGAAGAGCACCGCGCCGACCACCGGCACGATCGGCAGCCAGAGCAGCCAGCGATTGAAGACCGCGAGAGCGATGAGCACAAAGACCACAAGCACCCCCGCGCCCGCGCCGACGGCTTTCCAGCGGCTCATCCGCGGCACCCGGTAGGCGACGAGGCCGACGCCCACGAGGACCAGCGCCGCGCCCCACCACGGCACGCGGCGGATGAAGGTTTGATTCTGAATCGTGGCGATCGCCGCGGAGAAGAGCTCCCCCGGCGATCCCTTGCGCATCGCCGCCAGCGGGAGGGTGCGCGCGTCTTTCTCCGTCCGCGACAGGAGCACCACGCCGCCCGTCATCTGCCCGACCGGCACATTGGGCTTTTGCCCGGCCTCGATCTGCTCCGCGGCGAGCAGCAGGCTGTCGAATCCAAACACCGTCCGCGCCGTGCCGAAGTCCACGCGCATCCGGCCCGCGGAATCGATCGGGACGCGCAGCGTGTCGCCGAGCTGCACATGCGAGCCGAGTTCGACCGCGATGTCGTCGGGTGTGAGCTGCTTCCAAAGCATCACCGCCTGGAGCACGAAGGCCGGGATCACCTGCCCGCGATAGCGCAGCACCAGCGGCACCGAATTGTAGCGCGGCCGGGCGCTCGGCAGATTCACAAAGCCGATCGTCTGCAGGAGCCGGTAGTCCTCCGGCGGCTGCTGCTCAATGGCCGTGAACTCCGGCACATCGCGAACGTCGCCGAGGACATTTCGGACGAGCGGCACCTCCTGCAGCGGCGGGATCACGGTCGGATCCTCCGGGTAGCCGAGCACGGCCCCGAGCAACACCTTCGGCGTCCGCCGCATCGCATCGCGCAGGATTTTTTCATACTGCGGAAGCTTCGACTGCTGATCGTCCGGCAGCGCGACCCGCTCCCAGTCGAGCACCTCGTCGATCGCGACGACTTCCGGGTTGAAAGGGAGCACGGCCTGGAAGAAGAGCGAGAAATCCAGCGGCGACCACGGCCACGGATGCTCCGCGAGACTCGCATCGTCGATCTCCACCAGCGTCAGCGGCGCGGTGGGAGCGCGATGATGGCTGTGGCGGGCGAGGAAATCCGCGAAGTCCTGATCCCACGATGCGAGCGGCTCCTGCTGCGCTTCCCAGAGCAGGGCGAGACCCGCGAGCAGCGTCAGGAGGAGCAATTGAGCGCCCGTGCGAAACATGAGGCGGGCGAGATAGCGGGAGAAGTGGGAAGTGGGAAGTCGGAAGTGGGCGTCCCCTCGGCGCCACCGTCCTGCTTCTGCCTTCCACCTTTAAAAAAAAGAGCCGCCAGAGAGCTACGACAAGGAAAGTCAAACTACCGTTGCTGCCTTCCGGCCCTGGCGGGGTTCGCTTGCTTTCAATCCATAGTCCCTGGCGGAGCCCGCACTATGGGGGGCGGTTCGCGCATGACAAATTTTTTGTGACGCAAAATCCATTTAACCGCTTGCATTGGAAATCAAATGGGGCAAAAACCCGGCCGCGAGCTTGCAGATTGCACCATCCTCGCGCCCCCGACCGATATCTCCCAATCAACTATGGCTAAAGTTTTCCTCGGACTCGCGATTGCGCTCATGATAGCCACCGCGGTCGTCAGCTTCCTCGCGAAAGGCAACATCGACACCGTCCAGGGAAATCTCCGCGACACCAAGACGAACCTCGCCACCACGACCTCGAATCTGAAAAAGACCGAGGGGGAATTGAAAGTCGCCGAGGAAGAGGTGCAGACCGCGAAGACTGCGCTGGAGGCGGAGAAGGAGCAGGGGCTGAAGCTGAAGGCCGAAGCAGACGCCGCCACCGCAAAGGTCGCGCAGGCGCAGGCCGACCTCGAAGCCAAGGTCAAGGAACTCGCCGAAGCGAACGCGAAAATTGCCGGGATGCCAGCGGGGCCGACGATCGATCCCCAGGCTCAGGCCGAGATGGAAAAGGCGCGCCAGGATTTGCAGAAAGCGCAGACAGAACTCGCCGAAATGCGGCAGGTGCAGGAAACGCTGAACTCGCGGGTGAAGGACGCGGAAGACAAGTTCAAGGCGCAGGCTAGCGAAGTGGAGCGCTACCGCCAGGGCGTGGCCAAGGTGGGGCTCTCGGGACGCATCATGGCCGTCAATCCCGGCTGGAACTTCGTGGTCCTCAGCGTCGGCGATCGGCAGGGCGCTGCGGTCGGGGCGAATATGCTCGTGCTCCGTGGCGGCCAGCCCATCGGCAAGGCGAAGATCAGTTCGGTCGAGCCCTCCACGTCCATCGCCGACATCGTGCCGGGCTCGGTCGCGGAGGGGTACACGGTCCAGCCAGGCGACACGGTGGTGTACGAAGGCCAGCGGAAATAAGCGACCGTCCCGCCCGACGCATGAAGCGCTCTTTCGCGGCTCTGCTCCTCGTGGTCGCCGGCATTTTTCTTCCGGGCTGCGCCAGCACCGAGCCCGAGGATCCCAATCGCGTCAGCACGATCCCGTGGAATCGACCGGAACGCTGGGAAGGCCAGGGCCCGCTCGGCGGCTTCTCGCCGAATCAATACTGAGCGCGGGCCAGGCGGGCATCGCGCCCTTCCACCGGTGAAGCCGCGTATCCTCGTCATCCGTGGCGGAGCGATCGGCGACTTCATCCTCACACTGCCGGCGATCAAGCTCCTGCGCGACGCCTTCCCTCACGCGCACCTCGAAATCCTCGGCTACCGGCACATCGTCGCGCTCGCTGAAGGGCGCTTCTATGCGGATGCCGCCCGCTCGATCGAGTATGGCGCGATGGCGGCGTTCTTCGTCCCCGGGTCCGAACTCGCGCCCGAGCTCGTCGAGTACTTCGCCAGCTTTCAGCAGGTCGTCAGCTACCTCTACGATCCGAGCGGCTTCTTCGAGGCAAATCTCCGCCGGGCTGGCGTGAAGAATTTCCTCCCGGCCTTCACACGGATCGACGACGCCTCGCACGCCGCGCAGCAACTGGCGCGGCCGCTCGAGGGCATGGCGCTGTATCTGGAGAGCCACGCTGCCACCGTGCATCCCAGTGCCGACGATCATGCTGCGGCGCGGGACTTCACCGCGCATGAGCGGCCGCTCATTGCCATCCATCCCGGAAGCGGCAGTGCGCGGAAGAACTGGCCGGTCGCGGAGTGGATCGCACTCGCCGGCGAAATGCTCGCGCGTCGCCCCGAGGCCCGGCTCGTGATCGTCAGCGGCGAAGCCGACAGCGCACCGCTCGCCGCGATCGAAGCCGCATGGGCGCGGGTGCCTCCACTGTTTGCGCGCGACCTGCCGCTCCCAATCCTCGCCGCACTCCTCGAACGCTGCGCACTGTACCTCGGCCACGACAGCGGCATCTCGCATCTCGCCGCCGCGGTCGGCACCCCCTGCGTCCTCCTCTTCGGCCCGACCGATCCGGCGATCTGGGCGCCCGCAAATCCTGGCGTGAACGTGATCACCGCGCCCGAGGGAGAACTCGAGCGACTGAATCGCGAGCCGGTGTTCGCGACGATCGAACGCCTGCTCCCAGGTCGGTGACCGCCGCTCAGAAGCCCAACTTCTGCAGCTCGCCGTCGAGGGCAGCCTGGAACTTCGGCACGTCGTCCGGCGGCGGTCGGTAGCCCTCCACCGCGGTCACCATCCCGAGCCGGCCGTATTGATCCAGATGCCACTGCGCGCTGCCGCCGTCGGAGAAGGTCACGCTCCCGCTGACGACTGCGCCAGACCGCGTGATCTCGTCCACCTTCACCGAGATGCCGCCGCCGTCCGCGGGAGCGGCATCCGGGGAAAGGAGCGGGCTGGGTGCCGGTGCTTCGGCTGTCGGAGGGGGGGGCTGGGCTGGTGGTTCCGGTGCCGGTGGCGCCGGTGGTGCAGGCGGCGCCATTTCGGCAGGCGTGACCTTGAGGTCATCGACGATAAATCGCGCCTCCATGTAGGTGACACGGATGTCGAATTCGTCGGCGAGCCGCTGCTGCACGTCGGAGAGTTTCAGGCCCTCGGTGATCCAGGCGGTGACTTTCTGTTTTTGTTCGTCGGTAAGTTGCACGGTGTGCGGTGAAGTTTGGTCAAGGCAGTGGGCGCTGGCAAGTGCCGCGAGGAGTTACCTTGCGAGCCACGGCGCGAGCTTCGCCTCGGCGTCGGGCGTCAGCGAGACCCGGAATTCATCCCCGGACAGCAGCCGCACGCGTCCCCCACCTTCACTCACAAAGCACAGCTCGACGCGCCGCGAACCGGGACTCCCCCGCAGGATGTCCCGCACGGTCAGGAGATCGGCCTCGGTCGTTTGATGGCGTTCGAAGGTCAGCACCACGGGCCTCTCGACGGGCGCCGCGGCGGGCCTCTTGATGAGCTTCACTTCGTCCGCTGTGACTCGCGGCCCTTCCTCTCGCAGGTCCAGCCGCCCGGTGATCGAGACCACATTTCCCTGGACGAGATGCAACTGTGCGCGGGTGAAAGTTTCGCTCCAGATCATCACTTCGAGCTGATCCGAGAGATCTTCGATGACGACGACGGCGAAAGGCTTCGAGTCTTTCTTCGTGAACTTCTTTTCCACCGATGTGAGCGCGCCGCCGATGGTCACGGTGCTCTTCGGCTCCTGCTCGGGCAGCTTTGCGATCGACGTGTACTTCGCCTTCGCCAGCTCGGCGCGATATTCGTCGAGCGGATGGCCGGTGACGTAAAAGCCGAGCAGTTCCTTTTCGTAAGCGAGCATCTCGGTCTGCGGCCACGGCGGCACTTTCGGCACGCCGGCCTTCGCCTGCTTCGGCGGCGCGGTCTCGAAGACGTCGAACATCGACGACTGCCCGCTCGCCCGGTCGCGATGCGCGCTCGCCGCAGCGGCCATCGCCGGGTCGATCTCGGAAAAGAGCTGCGCCCGATCGACCCGGGTGAAGTCGAACGCTCCGCACTTCACGAGCGCCTCGACCACCTTCTTGCTGATCTTCCGCGAATCGACCCGCGCGCAGAAATCGCCCAGCGAGGTGAACGCCCCGCCGCGATTGCGCTCCTCGATCGCCGCGACCATCGCGCCTTCGCCCACGTTCTTGATCGCCGCCAGACCGTAGCGGATCGCGCCACCCGAATTCGGAATTCGGATTTTGGAAGTCGGAATGGCAACCTCCGCATTCCGCATTCCGCATTCCGCATTCTCCCCGGCCGGCTCGAATTTCAGTCCGCTCAAGTTGATGTCCGGCGCGAGGATCTTCATCCCCATCCGGGCGCATTCACCTACGAAGATGCTGATCTTGTCCGTGTTCGAGACCTCGTTGCTCATCACCGCGGACATGAACTCGACCGGGTAGTTCGCCTTCAGAAATGCCGTCTGGTAGCTGATCCACGCATACGCCGCGGAGTGCGAGCGGTTGAAGCCGTAGCCCGCGAACTTATCGAGCAAGTCAAAGATCTCGTTCGCGGTGTCCGGCTTGATTCCGTGCAGCTTCCCGGCGCCCTCGACGAATTTCTCCCGCTCCTCGGCCATCTTTTTCCTGTCCTTCTTGCCCATCGCGCGGCGGAGCAGATCGGCGCCGCCGAGCGTGTAGCCAGCAAGCACCTGCGCGGCGCGCATGACCTGCTCCTGATAAATGAAGATGCCGTAGGTCTCGCCGCACACCTCGGCGAGCAGCGGGTGCAGATACTTGATCTTCTGCGTGCCTTTCTTGCGCTTGATGTAATCCGGGATGAGGTCCATCGGCCCCGGGCGGTAGAGCGCCAGGATCGCGTTGATGTCCTCGATGTCCTTGATGTCGAACTGCCGGCACACGCCGACCATGCCGCCGGATTCGAGCTGGAAGATGCCGATCGTCTCGCCGCGATTCAGGATGTCGAAGGTGCGCTGATCGTCGAGCGGGATGCGGTCGATGTCGAAGTCCGGCGTGTGTTTGCGGATGAGCACGACGGCATCGGTGATGACGGTGAGCGTCTTCAACCCGAGGAAGTCGCACTTGAGCATCCCGACTTCGGTCAGCGGATTCATCCCATATTGCGAGATGATCGAGCCGTCATTGGCGCGGGTCAGCGGGATGTATTCAGAAAGATCGCGGTCGCTGATGACCACGCCCGCCGCGTGGACGCC
>JBGSYE010000228.1:0-5138 GCA_041751075.1 Chthoniobacteraceae bacterium | reverse complement strand
GAAGCGCCCGCAGCGGCCCCGCCGGATGCGACCCGCGGTGGCACCGGCATCGGCGATCGCCAGGCCGCGAAGGATTGGCTGATCGCGCAAGGGGTCACCTTCGGCCCGAACGCGTCGGCCATCTACATCCCAACGAGCAGCAAGCTCATCGTTCGCAATACCCAGGAGATGCTCGACTTGATCGATACGATCATCGAGAGCAGCGCGGGCACGGGACCGGTGCAGATCGACATCGAGGCGAAGTTCGTCGAAATCTCACAGAACAATCTCAAGGAGCTGAGCTTCGACTGGCTGCTCGGGCCGTTCAATATCGGCACGGGCGGCGTGTTTGGTGCGGGTGGAACCGCGGGCACCTCGGCGCAGGTCAATCCCTCCGATTTTCCCATCGTAACCCCCGGCGGGGTGCCGGTCGGGCAGAATCCGGTGACCGGCGGCAACCGAACCGGGCAACTCGGCATCAGTGCCAACGCCATCGACGCGCTCCTCTTTGGCACCGCCGGCAACTCGCTCAAAGCGCCTGGCATCTTTGGGATCGCGGGCGCCTTCACGGACCCCACCTTCCAAGTCGTGATCCGTGCCTTGAATCAAAAGAAAGGCGTCGATCTTCTTTCCGCACCGCGAGTCACGACCAAGAGCGGCCAGCGCGCCGTCATCGAGATCATCCGCGAATTCCGTTACCCGACCGAGTTCGACCCACCGCAGATTCCGCAGAACTTCGGCAACCAGGGCAACCAGGGGGGCGGCGGCGGCCTCGGCGTCACCATTGTCCAGGCGCCCAGTTCCTTCCCGGTCACGCCCACCACGCCCACCGCATTCGAGACTCGCAACACCGGCGTGACCCTCGAAGTCGAGCCCGTCATCGGGCCCGACGGTTACACGATCGACCTCAATCTCGTGCCGCAGGTCGTCGAGTTCGAAGGCTTCATCAACTACGGCAGTCCGATCCAGACCACGGCCACGAACCCGATCACCGGGATGACCTCGACGAACATCATCACGCCGAACGTCATCAACCAGCCGATCTTCAGCACCCGCAAGGTGACGACGAGCGTCAGCATCTTCGACGGCCAGACCGTCGTGCTCGGCGGCCTGATGCGTGAGGACATCCAGAAGGTCGAGGACAAGGTGCCACTGCTCGGAGACCTCCCGCTCATCGGTCGTCTCTTCCGCTCCAGCGTGGACCAGCACCTCAAGCGTAACCTCATCATCTTCGTCTCCGCGCGCCTGATGAATCCCGCCGGCGATCCCGTCCGTTCCGAAGAGGAGCCGGAGGAAGTCGTCGAGATTCTGCCGGCGCCGGAGATCACGCTGCCGAACGAACTTCCACTGATGCCGAAGTGACGGCATTTAGCATGTAGCATTTAAGCATTTAGCATTTGGTGCTGAGGCCGCTCCCGCTCGTCAGCGTGTAATCGGAGCCAAAAATGCTAAATGCGAAATCCTAAATGCTAAATGGTCCTAGGTATCACCGGCGGCATTGCCACTGGTAAATCGACCTTTGTCCAGGCACTTGCCCCGCGGCTGTCGGCGGAGATCTTCGATGCCGACCGCGCCGCCCACGAGTTGCTGGCGGGCGATCCGGCGGTCCATTCAGCAGTCCGGGCCAGCTTTGGTGACGAAGTCTTCGACGCGGACGGGAAACCGGATCGCCTCAGGCTCCGTGAAGTTGTTTTCTCAGATGAGTTGCAACGCCAGCGACTCGAAGGCATACTGCACCCCGTCATCCGCGCCCGATGGGCTGCACTCGCGGAGCAAACTCTCCGCACCGGTGGCTGGCTTTGTGTCGATATCCCGCTTCTTTACGAGACGGGAGCCGAAGCGAAATTCGACCGAACCATCGTCGTCGCGTGCTCCCCGGAGACTCAGCGCCGCCGGCTTCAAGAGATCCGGAAACTGGATGCCGCAACCGCCGATCGCATGATCGCCGCCCAACTCGACCTCAACGTTAAAATTCAAAAAGCCGATCACGTCGTCTGGAACGACTCCACCGACACCTGCCTCGACGGGCAGGCCGCGCTCCTGGCCGGATGGCTGCACCAGCATTATGGACGAAACTGAAAACCCCGGCTCGGACGACGTGACTGGCACGGCGACCGAAGACCGTGACGCTCCCCGGACCTTCGAGACTCCGAAGGTGCTCTGGGTCGATGAACTCAACGCGGCCCCGCTCAACGAACTCCTCGGGCGTTGCGACGCTCTCCAGATGCGACCCAACGCGGACAAGACGCGGCATCACCTTGTCTTCGATCTGCTCCGCGCCTACGCCTCGCTGGGCACGGAGATTTTTGCTGACGGCATCCTCGAGCCAAGTCCGCAGGGTGGAGGTTTCCTGCGCTGGGCGCGCTACAGCTTCCGCTCGCTGCCCCAGGACGTCTTCTTGCCCGTGCAGGTCGAGCGGCAGTTTGGCCTCCGTGCGGGCAATCGGCTCAGCGCCCGCGTTCGCCCGCCGCGTGATCGCGAGAAATTCATGGCGGTCGAGGAAGTGGTCTCGATCGAGGACATCCCCATCGCGGACTGGAAGGAGACGAAGGAATTCGAGTACCTCACCGCCACTCATCCCCGCGAGCGGATCATCCTGGAGAATCCGAAGAGCCACTCGATCAGCGGGCGCGCCATCGACCTCATCGCCCCGCTCGGTCGGGGACAGCGCGGGCTCATCGTGGCTCCGCCGCGCACCGGCAAGACGATCCTGCTGAAAGACATCGCGCAGGCCATCCTCCATACCTCGCCGGAGACGCACCTCATCCTTTTGCTGGTCGATGAGCGCCCGGAGGAAGTGACCGACTTCAAACGCTCGGTGAAATGCGAGATCTACAGCTCGACCTTCGACGAAGGCCCGCAGCGCCACACCGCCGTTGCCGAGGTGGTCGGCGAGCGTGCCAAGCGCCTCGTCGAGATCCACCGGCACGTCGTCATCCTGCTCGACTCCATCACCCGCCTCTCGCGCGGCTACAACAATCTCCAGGGCAATCGCGGACGCACCATGTCGGGCGGCGTCGATTCCAAGGCGCTCGTGAAGCCGAAAAAATTCTTTGGCGCCGCGCGCAATACCGAGGAAGGCGGCAGCCTCACCATCCTCGCCACCGCCTTGATCGAGACGAACAGCCGCATGGACGACCTCATCTTTGAGGAATACAAAGGCAGCGGCAATATGGAGGTCCAACTCGACCGACTGCTCAGCGATCAGCGCGTCTTCCCGGCGATCAATATCCTCAAGTCCGGCACGCGCCGCGACGACCTGCTCTATCATCCACAGGAGTTCGAGAAAGTGCAGGTCTTGCGCCGGCAACTCGCCGCGCTCCCGGCCATCGAGGCCACCGAGGTGCTCATCCACGCCCTCAAGTCCACTAAATCCAACGCGGAGCTCCTGCTCTCGGGTCTGAAGGGTTGATGCAGCCGCTCATCGGAAACGCCGACACGCTCGCCGCCGTGCTGCCCGCACTCGGGCCGTATCCGCGCATCGCCATCGACACCGAGGCGGACAGCCTTCACTGCTACTTTGAAAAGCTCTGCCTGATCCAGATCAGCGTCCCCGGGCACGACCTCCTCATCGACCCGCTCGCGGGGTTTTCTCTCGAACCGCTCTTCGCCGCGCTCGCCGGCAAGGAACTCGTCATCCAAGGCGCCGACTACGACCTGCGCCTGCTCCGCCGCGTCGGATACGCGGGTCCGGCCAAAGTGTTCGACACGATGATCGCCGCGCGGCTCGCGGGCATCACCGAGTTCAGCCTCGCCGCGCTGCTCAAGCGCTACTTCGGACTCGAAGTCACCAAGGCTTCGCAAAAGGCGAACTGGGCGCGCCGCCCGCTCTCCCCACAGATGATCGACTACGCGATCATGGACACGCATCACCTCCTCGAAATCGCCGCGCGGCTCGAAGCCGAGCTGCGGGAGCTGGGGCGGCTCATCTGGTTTGAGCAATCGTGCGAGCGCGCCATCCTCGCCTCGGCCATCGTGAAAGATCGCGATCCCGAGCAAGCCTGGCGCATCACCGGGAGCAAGGACTTCCGCGGACGCGGCGCCGCCGTGCTCCGCGCCCTCTGGCAGTGGCGCGACGCCGAAGCGCAGGCCGCGGATCGTCCGTCCTTCCACATCCTGCACAACGAACTGCTCATCGACGCCGCGCATCGCTTCGAGCGCGGGGACACTGTCGATATCGATCACATCAAAGGCGGTCGTCGTCGCCGCTTCTACGAAGCCGCTGAACGCGCCCTCGCGATGCCGGAGAGCGAATGGCCGAAATTCACCCGCAACCCCCGGCCGCGTCCGACCCGTGAGGAGGAAGACCGCTGCCGCGACTACAAGAACAAGCGCGATGCCGTAGCCACGTCCTTGAAGCTCGATCCCTCACTCATCGCACCCAAGTCCACGATCGAGAACCTCGCCGCGAGCCGCGACGAGGCAGCAGCCCGCATGATGCCGTGGCAGCGAGAGCTGATGGGCCTCGCGTAGAGCGAAGACCGCTCCCGCCTCTCAGGCGCGACCGGAAGAGGTTACGTTTGCGGCCCGATAGCCTAGTATCCCGTCCACTTGCGGATCCGCCATCCCGGCCTCCGGTCCGGCCACTCATTCACGGTGGAGTGCCGCTCTTCTCCCGGCAGACCCGCGCTCGGCATTTCACGGTACTTGTAGGAACCGTTTGCCAAGGAGCGCGTCCAGTAGCCGTCTGCCTTCTTCGGGCTGTAAAGAGCGCGGCGATTTGCATCCGTGGCACAGCCGGAACACGCGACGACAACTATAGCGCAGAGGGGAACAAAAAATTTCACGGCGCGGATGGGAACAGAATCGCCAAACCCTGTCAACCGCCCCGGATTTCAGTCGAGAAGCGCCTCCGCAATCGACCAGCCGCCGGAGTATTT
The DNA here is from genome assembly GCA_041751075.1 of Chthoniobacteraceae bacterium. Lineage (GTDB taxonomy): Bacteria > Verrucomicrobiota > Verrucomicrobiia > Chthoniobacterales > Chthoniobacteraceae > JANNXQ01. Next base: position 279 of record JBGSYE010000228.1, on the reverse strand, counting down.
CAGGTCGCACCGCGAACCTGGCGGAGCCTACGGGACTCGAACCCGTATCGAATAAGTTTCGCGTGGCGTGGACGATCGCCCCGGAAAGCCTGTAAAATAGAGGGTTCACGGCGGATATTGCAACATTTTGCAAGCTACGTGTGGTGGTGCATTCAAAGGCGGACGAATTGCGTGCGATCAAAGGCGGACAGGGGATTTTGGGGCTGGGAGGTGGAGGAGGGGGATGGGGAGATGACCGTGTTTGGGCGGATGGAGGAGGACGGAGATGTCGCCGTTTGG
>JBGSYE010000227.1:0-5737 GCA_041751075.1 Chthoniobacteraceae bacterium | reverse complement strand
ACAGGTCTTCACCGGCGTTCCCTTCGACGATCTCAAGCTGACGATCGAGAAGATGCTGCGCGGCTATCTGCGGAACCGCGAGGGCCGCGAGACCTTCCAGCAGTTCACCCAGCGCCACGACCTCAACACGCTCCAGGCGATTTTCTCAAATGAGGAGTGAACGGGGCCCGGAACGATGACGATGCTCGACGAGACACCTCGCACGCTCATTGACGATCTGCTCGACGAGCAGCAGCGGCTCACGGCGGTCGAGCGCTTTTCACGGAAACACGACGCCGACGGAGTCCCGGCACAGGCCCGCTTTTATCGCGATCTGATCCCTCTCGAAAAGCCGCGGACCGGCCAGCAGTATGCCTTCGCGGTCGATCTCGATGCATGCACGGGGTGCAAGGCTTGCGTCAGCGCATGCCACTCGCTCAATGGACTCGATGAGGATGAAATCTGGCGCAATGTCGGCGTGTTGCATGGCGGCACCGGGGAGGCGCCGTATCAGCAGACCGTCACCACGGCGTGCCATCACTGCGTCGAGCCCGGGTGTCTCGAAGGCTGCCCGGTGATGGCTTATGACAAGGACGCCGCGACGGGCGTCGTCCGGCATCTCGATGACCAGTGCATCGGCTGCCAATACTGCGTGCTCAAGTGCCCTTACGATGTGCCGAAATATTCCGCGAAGCGCGGGATCGTGCGGAAGTGCGACATGTGTTCGAGCCGGCTGGCGGTGGGCGAGGCGCCCGCGTGCGTGCGGTCCTGCCCGACGCAGGCCATCCGCATCGACGTGATCGACACGGAAAAGTTCGAGCGCGCTCTGCGGCCCGGGGAGACGCTCGTACCGGGCGCCTTCGACTCTCATTACACCAAGCCGACGACGCGCTACCGGACGACAAAGCCGATGCCCGCGAATGCCCGCCCAGGGGACGCGCATCATCTCCGACTCGAGGACGCGCACTGGCCGCTCATCTTCATGCTCGTGCTCACGCAGATGAGCGTAGGCGTGGCGCTCACGCTGGCAGTCCTGTCCTTCGGCACCTCTCCGGCCGTCGGCGCGACCCTCGGCATGGGCAGCTTCGCAATCCTCCAAGCCGGGCTCGCCGTGAGCGTCCTGCATCTCGGCCGGCCACTCGGCGCGTGGCGCTTCTTCCTCGGTCTGCGGACTTCGTGGATGAGCCGGGAAATCCTCGCCTTCGGTCTGCTCGCGGGAGCGTCCGCGGGATGCGCATTGACTGGCATGGCGGGCTGGCTCGGACCGCGCTGGGCCGTGCGATACCTCAGTGCCATCGGTGAAATGACGGCGCCGCTGGCGTGGATGACCGCAGTCCTCGGGATGGGGGCGGTCTATTGCTCCGGGATGATCTACATCGACACGCGGCGCCCTTTCTGGCGCGCGGCGATGACGCTGCTGAAATTCTTCGGCGCCGCGCTGCTGCTCGGGGCGATGGCGAGCGCGGGTCTGCTGCATTGGGCGGCGGCCACGCTGGATTCCGCCGTGGCTGCAGAGGCGCTTGGCTGCGGGATTGCGGCGACGCTAATTCTCGTGGCGCTCTTTGGGTGGGAAGCGGCGGGATTCATCTCCGCACTGCGCGATCCGGGCAGCACCGATCATCGCTCCGCACTCACGCTCTGGAATTTGCGGCGTCCGCTCCTCATCACCCGGGTCGCGCTCTTCGCGGCCTCGGCGGCACTGGGTCTGGTCGCGGCCAGCCACGGCGGCATCGCCGGAGCGATCGCGGCCACGGCTGCCTGCGCGACCGCGACCGCCGCGCAGATCATCGAGCGGTATTTCTTTTTCACCGCGGTGATCGCGCCGCGAATGCCGGGAGGAGTCGCGGCGTGAAGACTTGGGACACGGGCGTCCCGCCTGTGGCCGCGCACGATCGCAGGCGGGACGCCTGAGCACTTTATGAATGCCATCGCTGACAAATTGATCCCACCGATCCGCGCTTGGGACGGCGCGCTCACGCAGGACCTCGTGCAGCATCCTGGCGACTTCGGCCTGGGCCGCGTGCCGGCACGGCTGGCGCCCGACGACACCACCACGATGGTCTGCGGCTACTGTTCGACCGGCTGCGGCTTGAATATCCACCTCAAGGATGGGCGCGCGATCAACCTCAGCGCCGACACGCACTATCCGGTGAACCTCGGCATGGCCTGCCCGAAAGGCTGGGAGGCGCTCACGCCGTTGAGTGCGCCGGATCGGGCGACCGCTCCGCTGCTGCGCAACACGCTGACCGGCGAACTCGAACCGATCGACTGGGAGCGCGCGATGGTGCTCTTCACTGAACGGTTCAAAGAGATTCACCGCGAGCATGGGCCGGAGTCGTGCGCGTTCCTTTCCACGGGGCAGATCGTCACCGAGGAGATGGCCCTTCTCGGCGCGCTGTGGAAGTTCGGGATGGGTTTCGTCCACTGCGATTCCAATACGCGGCAGTGCATGGCGACCTCCGCGGTGGCTTACAAGCAGTCCTTCGGCTTCGACGCGCCGCCCTACACCTACGCGGACTTCGAGGAGAGCGACGTGCTCATTTTCATCGGCTCAAATCCGTGCATCGCGCATCCGATCATGTGGCAGCGCGTGATGCGCAATCGGCACAGCCCCGAGATCATCGTGGTCGATCCGCGCAAGACGGAGACGGCGATGGCGGCGACGCAGCACTTCACCATTCAGCCCAAGAGCGACCTCATGCTGCTCTACGGACTCGCGAATATCCTGATCGCGAGCGGCTGGATCAAACGCGACTACATCGCCGCGCACACCACGGGCTACGCGGAGTTCCGGGAATTCGTCGCGCGTTTCACGCCGGGCGAAGTGAGCGCGGCGACGGGCATCTCCGTCGAGCGACTCTGGCGGCTGGCGCAGACCATCGCGGACGGCGAGCGCGTGTCCTTCTGGTGGACTATGGGTGTGAACCAGGGCCACGAATCCACGCGCACCGCGCAGGCGATCATCAATCTCGCGCTCATCACCGGCAACATCGGCCGGCCCGGCACCGGCGCGAACTCCATCACCGGGCAATGCAACGCGATGGGCTCGCGGCTCTTCGCGAATATCACGAATCTCATCGGCGGCCATGACTTCGCGAATGACGCGCATCGCGAGAAAGTCGCCGGCGTTCTGGGTATCCGGGAAAGCGTGATCCCGCGACAGTCATCGCTCGCTTACGATCAGATTGTCGAGGGCATCCGCGAGGGGAAAATTAAGGGCCTCTGGGTTATCGCGACGAACTCCTCGCACTCGTGGATTCATCAGGGCGAATTCAACGAGCTGGTGCGCAAGCTGGACTTCCTAGTGGTGCAGGATCTCTACGCGACCACCGAGACCGCGCAGCGCGCCGATCTCGTGCTGCCCGCGGCGGGTTGGGGAGAAAAGGAAGGCACCTTCATCAATTCCGAACGGCGCATCGGGCTGGTGAAGCGGATCGCGCACGCACCGGGGCAGGCGCTGTCGGATTTCAATATCTGCAAGCTCGTCGCGCAGTATTGGGGTTGCGGGGAAATGTTCCGCCTATGGACTTCGCCGGAGGCGGTCTTTCAACTGCTCAAAGACTGCTCGCGCGGGCAGCCGTGCGACATCACGGGGATCGATGGGTATCGGATGCTCGATGAATGCGGCGGAGTGCAGTGGCCGTGGGCGGGAGGAACATCCAACACTCAACATTCAACATCCAACATCCAATCGCCCGAAGCCGAACGCCGGCTGTTTGCGGATGGGCGGTTCTTTCACGCGGATGGGCGGGCGCGGCTGCTCTTCGATCTGCCGCGGCCGATGCCGGAAGCGCCGGACGCCGAGTATCCCTTCCTGCTGCTCACCGGGCGCGGGACTTCGTCGCAATGGCACACCAATACGCGCACCGGAAAATCCGACGTGCTGCGCAAGCTGTATCCTGCGAAGGCTTACGTGGAGATCAATCCGCGCGTTGCCGGGCGGCTCGGCATCGCGCCGAATGCGGCGGTGACGATCGCCTCGCGCCGGGCGTCGATGACGGCGACAGCCTTCGTGACCGAGACGGTGCAGCCGGGACAGATCTTCGTGCCGATGCACTACGCGGCGGTGAATGCGCTCACCTTCCCCGCCTTCGATCCGCACTCGCACCAGCCGAGCTACAAGGCCTGCGCGGTCAGCATTTGCGCGGAGGATTGAGCAGGAGCGATTCAGTCCTGACTTCGGTTTTGGAAAACTGCACGGGAGGGCGCGTGCGCCACCTGGAGCGGCGCCGCGCGACAGCGAACATCAGCAGCCCCGCGAGCGCGAGCGTCGCGCAAGCCGGCTCCGGCACTGCGACGATGGTGAGGGTGGGCCGGGCAAAGATCCCGCCGGTGCGCGAATTCACCACCATCGCCACGCTGGCATCCGCGGGTTGCGCGAAGAAGGACACCGGGTTGCCGGCTTCGACGTCGGCGGAGAAGGCCGGCGTGAGCGCGAGAGGGTATGCGGTGCTGCCGGTACTCGAGCCATTGAAGCTGAAGGTGCCGAGCGCTTCATCCGATCCGCCCAGCACGGCGGACAGCCCGGAGTAGGTGAGGCCAGTCGCACCCGGCGCCTGCGGCGTCCCCGCGCCCTCGACCCAGGTGTCATCAGCGAGCCACTGGAGGGAGAAAAGGCCGGCGGTATTCACATTGCTCCCGCCGGGTCCGGCGCCGTTGCCATTGAAGATCGCATTGTTCGGCGGGTTGGCGGTCAACGTGAAGGTGATCGACTCAATCCCCCAGGCACCCGCGCCCCAGAGCGTGTCGAAGCTGCTCTTCGCCGCGGCCAGGTCGAAGCGCAGCAACGAAGCAAATTCTCCCCTGGGAAGTCCGGCAGCGGACACGGCGAGACCACCGCCGCCGCCGTAGTTGAAAGTCGCATTCGCCGACGAAACGAAGACGTCCTCGGAGGGGAACAACGCGATGACCTGGGCATCCAGCGTGGCGACTGCCGCGAGAGCGATCGCACTCGTCAGGAGGAGAAGCTGCATAGCGCCCAACTATCGCAGGGCGCGAGCGGGGTCAATCGCGGGTGGCCATAACGCCGGCTACGTCGGGATTTCAGTGGGCGCGACATGTCGGCGATTTGCGCGCATCCGTCGTCGGGGTGAAGCGCGGGCTGCCCCCCAAAAAAAAATCACGCCTGCGGAGTGGCCCCTGCCTTGCGCTTCCGCCGCAGGCCGAGGCTCATCGCCCCCAGCCCGCAGAGCAGGGCCGTGCTGGGCTCCGGCACGACGGTGAGGGTGAAGCGTGCGACCGGAGCAGAGCCGGAAATATCGAGCGAACTGGGATTGAAGCCGCCGGGCTGACTGGCAAACGGGATGAAGGGATTGGTCGAGCGATCGACCGCCGTGATGACGCCGCCCTGCGTGGTCCCCAGCGCGTCATTCCCTGGCTGCAGGCCCGCAAAGAGCGGATTGCCCGCCGAGAAGTCGAAGTCTTCCAGCTCCGTGCCGGCATCCCAGACGGTGGAAACATCGAAGGTGAGCATCGTGCCGGGAGCCGCGTTCAGGAGCGAAGAGACGTCATGGGCGAGGGGGTTGCCGTTGCTGATGAACCAGTCATTGGTCGGGAGCAGCATCGACGCGTAACTAAAGAATCCATTGCCGTCCGCCACATTGAAGACGCTCGTCCCCATGACTCCGGCGCCACCGGGACCGGAGGTCACCGTCCCGGCATTCACGCCGGCGGGCACGATGCCGAGCAGCGGACCGGGGTTGCCGACCTCGGCGAGCGTCTCCAGTTGCGAGGAGGCCGCGGTCCCGGCATTGAAGAT
>JBGSYE010000226.1:0-5481 GCA_041751075.1 Chthoniobacteraceae bacterium | reverse complement strand
CGGTCCGCGCCCAGATAGAGCAGCGACTCGCGCCAGGCGTCCTCCCATTTTGCCGCGCTCAGCCGGCTCCAGCAGTAGCTTGTCACGCCCCGGATTGGGGCGCGGCGGGCGCGCTGTGTCGAGTGGCGATTGCGATGTTCGGCGTTGGCGGGACCGTCCGTTTGGTTTAGGAAAGAGCGATGCAACTCCGCCGAACCGCCTCCCTCTTCGCCCTCCTGCTGACTTCGCTGACCGTGCGGAGCGCCCCGCCAGAAGTGTTTTCCGAGCCTTTTCGTGTGAAAATGGTCGAGGGCATCACGGCTTATCAGTCCAAGGATTACGACACCGCGCAGGCCAAAGTGGAGGAAGCGGATAAAATCCAGCCGGGCACCACGGCGGTCGCCAATATGACCGGCGCCATCGCCATGGAGCGCGAGCAGTATGACGCCGCCAAGGCTGCCTTCGAGCGCGCCCTCGCGGTGGATCCCAAGTTTTTCCCGGCCCGTTTCAACCTCACCGAGATCCCTTTCCAGCAGAAAAAATACGCCGAGTCCCGCACCCTGCTCGAAGCGCTCGATGTCACGGAACCGAGCGAGAAAGAGCTGATCGAATACAAGGTATTCCTGACCTATTTGCTCGAAGGCAACACTGCGGAAGCCCAAAAGCGTCTCGAAGCCATCAAGTTCCCCAGCGATACCCCGGCCTACTATTTTGCCCATGCGGCGTGGGAGTTTGCAAACGACCAGCGCAACGAGGCGCAGAGCTGGATTCAGTCGGCCGGCCGCATCTTCCCTCCGCATAAGAGCGTCATCTATGCGGAGACGCTGGAAGACCTCGGCTGGCTCCAGCGCAAAGCCTCGGAGCCGGCCGCCGAATAACCGGGCGGTCAGCCGAAGCCGGCACCCCCGAATTTAGTCGCCCACCGGGAAAGCCCGCCTCTTCCCGAAGACTTGTCTCAAGCGCCGCACTACTGCGGATACCGGCGTCTGACATCGGCGACCGACCCGGCGATGAGCGCCTCCAGCACCTTGGCATCGAGGTCCGCCAGACGCTTGAAGTAAAGGCAGGCCTTCCCCATCTTGTGTCTCCCGAGCTTGGTCAGGAGTTCGACCTGCCCGGGGTCTTCCGCGCTGACATAGACGACCAGCTCCCGGCCGCGGACCGCGAAGCCCGTGAGGCAAGCCTCGCCCGAGTGGCCGCTCTCAGAGCGGTAGGAGTAAGAGCCGTAGCCCACGATACTTGGCCCCCACATCGTAGGCGGCTGCTTCGTCACCCTCCCGCACATGGCCATGATGGCCTCGCAGTCCGCCAACTGCCCCGGACTGGCTCTGGAAGAGAGGTAAGCCTCAACGCTCGCGCCCGTAAGTTTGGTTTTAGTCTTCTGCACCGCTTGGTTCGGCTTAGATCTCGCAGAATGCAGCTTCGGTCGCTGGGGGTGGGATTGGAAATCCCTTTTCCCGGAGTCCCTCCAGATAAAATTCAATCGCTTCCTGCATGTTTCGCTCCACCTCGCGTCGGATCGCGCCAGTAGAGACACCCCCGGGAAGATCAGGCGAATAGGCGGAAAACCCGGTGGAGGTCGGTTGAAGAACGATGAAATATCGGTTCATTTCAGTCTGCGCGAGTGCCTGGAGGAGGCGGGTTATGCGCCGGGGGATCTCCAGCGACTTCCCAAGGGAGATCCGACGAAGGTGGCCATCGCACGCACGCTCCGCGCCCGAACGCCCATGACCGACGCTGGATCGTCGCCGCGACCTCCGCCCGATGCCGATACGCCGCGGAGCACGTGCAAAACAGCGGCATTGTCATGACTGCCGCCCCTTCCCGCTTGCGCTCCCCTCGCTCATCTCCGACGCTGCCATGTGATGCCCGACGCCGAGCAGCAATTCGAGTCCGCCCTATCCATCCTCCGCGAACGCGCTCTGCGCGTCACCGCACCGCGGAAGGCGATCCTGCGCGCGCTCATTGCCGAGCATGGCCCTTTTACCGCCGAGGAGGTGCATGCCCGCCTGCCCAAGGGGCAGTGCGATCTCGTCACGGCCTATCGCAGCCTCGCCGCTATGGAGGAGGCGGGGGTGCTGCGCCGGTGCGACTTCGGCGACCATGCGCAGCGCTTTGAGTTCAGCAGCGGGGCGCATCACCACCACCACATCGTCTGCCGTGCCTGCGGGGGCGTCGAGACGCTCGACCTGTGCGTGGTCGATGGGCTGGAGCGGATCGTGCGGGAAAAGGGCTACGCGAATGTGTCGCACGTCCTTGAGCTCTTTGGCACGTGCCCGAAGTGCCAGCGCGGCGGCTGAGCCCGGAGCAAAAGCGCGCTACGGAATGCGGGCGATGTTCTCGCCCGCATCCGCGAGCGCCTTGACTTTGGCGGCGTCGATGTTTTCCACATGCCCATCGGCGTAGAGATAGTTGGCCGAGCCGTTTGTCCGGGACTGGTCCCGGCTGCCGAGGCGATGCCGATCCGGCTCGATGTCAGCCAGGAGAGTGGCCCATCCCGTCCAGGCATCCGAGTGGGTATGATCGGCGGAGAGGCGGCTCTTCGATTCGGCCACGATGAAGGCGAGGATGGTCTGCGCGGGCCGCGGCAGGGCGAGAACAGTGTTGTAGGCCGGGAGGCGGTTGCCGTCCGCATCGAAGCCGCCGGAGTTGAAGACGAAACTGTTGAGTGTGTAGCTCGTGCCGCCGTTTTTCAGCCGCTCCGCGCCGCGCGGATCGGCCGGGCAGATGCGCGCTTCGTCCAGATTCCCGAGATAGGGCGCGAGGGTGTAGATCCAGGATTTCGCCGCGTTGTTGCTATGAGTTGTCTCCGGGAAGCGGCCGCCGTGCTCATTGGCGTAAAGCGAGAGAGCGATGCCGATCTGCCGCAAGTTCGAGGCGCACGCCGCGCGGTGGGCGGCGACTCTTCCCCGCGCCGTGGCCGATGCAATCAGCGCCGCGAGCACTCCCAAGATGGCGATCACCACCAGCAACTCCACGAGGGTAAAGCCCGCGCCGCGGCACCCACGGAGGGGTCCCGCGGCCGAACCCGCAATATTTTGCCGCAGTGTGATCAAGACTTGCGACGGCGGAATGCCAGAGCCGCGATGCCGCCTGTGAGCAGCAGCGCCGAGGTGGGCTCGGGGACGACGCTGACCCCGAAGGTCTCGCTCTGAGACAGGGCCCCGAGGGTGCTGTGCGTGCCGGAAACCTCGAACGTCATCTCGTAGTCGCCAAGCTGTGAGAAGGCGACATTGAGATGGACATGCGCGCCGACGGGAATCACGAAGGTGTCCGCGCTGTTGATCCCATTCGAGCTGGCCATGTCGAAGACGAGGTCGCCCGTGTTCGTGTCGAAGTGATAGATCGAGAAGGCGCCCCCGCTCGGGGCGACCAAGCCGGTGAGCGTGAAGGTGATGCCTGTCAGCCATTCGGGAGGCGTGAAGCCCTCCTCAGCTGCGAATCCCATGTAAGGGACTCCTGCAACCGGGCTGCTCGAGATGCGCCAGAAGGTCTCGCTTGCGGCGACGCCGATGGGATCCCAGTCCCGGCCAGACGAATTCGCCTGCCGAGTCGCTCTAGCAGGATCGTCCAGGACGGCGACGAGGTCTCCGGCTTCAAACTCTTCATCTGGACGTGGCATGCCATCCACGGTCCCGCCCTCAATGTGCCAGTGCGGCTCAAGCGCGCCTCCTTCGAAGGCGACGCCGATATCGCCGTGGCCATCTGTCCAGAGCATTTGGGAATACGCGGGCATGGCTGTGATGGCGAGGCCCAGAGTCAGGACCGCGCTGAGTGATTTCCGATTCTGTGTTTTCTTGTGTTTCATTGGTTATTTTATGGTTGCGCGAGCAGCGTGACCGCGCAGGAAGTCGGATCATGTGCTTGCAAGACGCATGTAAATTGCATTAGAAGCCGCAGGTCAACTCATTCTTGCAACTTTATTGCGTTATATGGCCTTTCCTCTCCAGATGCTAGAGAAGGAATGGCTCGACGAAGCCGCCATGCGCTCCGCGCTCGCTGAACTCGTCGCGCGCAAGCAGGCCGGCGAAGGGAGAAGGGGTCGGAGAAGCGGAGAAGGGGTCGGCCCGGAATGGCTCTAAGGTAAGGGCGGTTTTAGAGGGAGAGGGGTCAGGAGAAAAGTCTTCCGACAGCAAAAGCAATCCCGAATGCTGATGGAAGATCACGTTCTGAAGAGCGGGATCGGGCTGGAGCGGATCGCGCGGGGCATCTTCATCGGGGAGAATTGTTAGCAACGCCCTCGCCTTTTCCGGCAGCTGCCCCGCCCCAATTGCGGTGATCTTGCCATGATCGAGTTCGACTTCCGAAGTATTGATGTTTCCACCTCTACCTATCCGCGAACGCTCAGTTACCACCCGGAAAAGGGATCCCGACAGCGTTGGCTGCTAGACTCGCCAATCAATGCGGCAAGCCGGCGAGCTGGATAAACTGGCGCGTAAGCTACTCGCGGATCTTCCGGTAGCGCATGGGGCGGAAGCCTGCGGTGGTCAGTTCGGCTAGAACACGTTCTGTTGCGCGGACTTTGCTGAAGGGCTCGGCTTCGTAAAACAAGGCCTGGGTTTTTCCTTCGTCCAGCCATTCCGCAAAGATCAGCACATGACCGCCCGGCTGATTCATAATATCCCCCGCGCGCAGTTCCGCTGGGGTGTCCAGTGTCCGACAGATCGAGACAAGTGTCCCGGTCGAATGCTTTTCGGACAGTTCCCAGCAGCGCGAGACAAAGCCCGAGCAATCGACGCCCACGGCGCTGTGGCTGACGGCGTCTCCGCCATGGCGACGTTTCTCCGCTGTATAGACATCCCCTGCGGATTTGCCCGCGGCGAGACCGCGGTCGAAGCTTGCCAGACTGTCGAAGCCGCCCCACTTATAGGGAACTCCCGGCGAACCCGCATCAGGCGTTTGCACATCCACCCCGTCGCTGTCGGGACCGTGTTTCCGGCTGGCCGGCTCGTCCGCCCACACATGGGCCGCAAATGCCCGGGCCGTCTCAATCACGTTCGACCGGGTTGGAGCCTCCGCGCGCGCTGTTCCTGACCACATCAGCAAAAGCGATCCGCCCAATAACATTACCGCCCGAAATTTCATCCGGCCACTTTCCCGCGAAATCAGATCCAGCGCCACTCGTTTCCACGGCGCGACGGGGCCGCGACATGAAGCACCGCCGCACCCGCCCCGACGCCTTTACCGGGCACGCAGGTTTCTTCGAGATGTCAAAGTTCGCCAGAAGCCATCGGGCGGGCACTTCAGCCCCTGCTCGCGCCGCCGCCGGCCCCCGGCCGCCCGAAGACAGGCTCCTGATTGCGGCCGATTCTTTTTTCCGATTCCGGTGATTGACAGGGCGGGGCCGGTCCGGCTTACTTCCGCCTCTGTCAGGCCCGCGCCCGCCGGCGTCTCTCTGCCCGGAATTTGATTCCCCTGCAGACCGGCGAAACTGTCGCGGCCCCGTCCGTTTTTCTCCTACCCTCCCATGGCGGGTCATAATAAGTGGTCCAAGATTAAGCG
>JBGSYE010000225.1:0-3502 GCA_041751075.1 Chthoniobacteraceae bacterium | reverse complement strand
GGAGTTCCGCGGGCGGCGGCTCACGCGGGAGGAGTGCATGGGCTTTGCGAATCTCGCCTTTGCCGGCGGGCGCGACACGATCATCCACACGATCTCGTGCGCGCTCGGCTATCTCGCGGAGCATCCGGAGGCGCTGGAATTCCTGCGCGAAGATCCGAAGCGGATCACGCTCGCCAGCGAGGAGTTCTTCCGCGTCTTCATGCCGCTCACGCACATCGGCCGCGTGTGCCCGCGCGACACTGAGGTGAATGGCGTGACGGTGAAGGCGAATGAACGCATCTCGCTCTGCTGGGCCTCGGCGAATCTCGATGAAGCCGCTTTCCCCGAGCCGCACGAAATCCGCCTCGCCCGCAAACCGAATCCGCACATTGCATTCGGATTCGGCGCGCACCTCTGCCTCGGGGCGCCGCACGCGCGGCTGATCCTGCGCACGCTGCTGCAAAAGTGCGTGGAACGCGTCGCGAGCATCGCCGTGCTGAGCGCGACCGAGCATGTCGAGCACGAGGTGGAATACGACCGCACCATCGGCTACGACTCGCTCGTGGTGAAGTTCACGCCCGCGCCAGCTCGAGCGTGATGCGGACTCGCAGTCCGCAAATCGGGCGCTCGCGCTGAGGGGCTCCGCCCCCCGCGGGCCTCTCCCTCCCGTGGACTTCCCGCTCCCGCGGACTGCAAGTCCGCGCCACGTGGAGTGGCCTCGCCTTTCCACGCCTCGCCCTGCACCCTCCGATCTCCCCGCCATGAAAGCCCTCGCCCTTCTCCTCACTCTCGCCTGCTCGCCGCTCCTCGCCGCACCCGTGCCGATCTTCGATGGGGAAACGCTCGATGGTTGGGACTACGATCCGGCGATCTGGCGCGTGGAGGACGGCATGATCACCGGCGGCTCCACGACGGAGAAGATCAAGGCGAACTACTTCATCTGCACGAAGCGGAGCTACGCGAACTTCGAGTTGCGGATGAGGATCAAGTGCAGCGGCGATCCGGCCACGGGGATGATCAATAGCGGCATCCAAATTCGCAGCGTGCGCGTGCCGGGCGGCGCGCACATGAGCGGGTATCAGGTGGATTGCGGGAAGGGCTGGTTCGGGAAGATCTACGACGAGTTTCGCCGCAATAAGGTGATCGCCGAGCCGGTCGATGCTGCCGCGCTGGAGAAGGCCGTGGATGTGTATGGCTGGAATGAGTACCGCATCCGCGCCGTGGGGCCGCGCATCCAGACGTGGATTAATGGCGTGCTCGCAATCGACTACACGGAGACCGATCCGAACATCGCGCTCGACGGCCAGATCGGGCCGCAGGTCCACAGCGGCGGCGCCTGCCTGGTGCAGGTGAAGGACGTGACCATCGAGGAACTGCCGGCGACGCCGGGCGCGCCGACGTGGGAAAGCCTCGGCGGTGTGGAAGCGGCGCGGGCAAAGGTGGCGCCCCCGAAGAAAGGCGGGGCGGCAAAGCCGGCGGACAAACCAAAGAACGAAAAGATAGCCGCACAGATCGCCATCACCGCCGGGCCGCGCACGCCGGAGGAGGAGCGCGCGAGCTTTGCAGCGCCCGATGGCTTCGAGGTCGAACTCGTCGCCGCGGAGAGCGAGGGGATCGGGAAGTTTGTGCCGATCGCCTTCGACCAGCGGGGCGCGCTCTGGACCACCACCGCGCTCGAATACCCCGTGGACGGCAACGAAAATCCCGCCGCCGCCGACGCGCTCTATGCGAGCAAGGCGAAGGACAAGGTGCTTATCTTCGATCGCGACCCGTCGCAGCCCACCGGCTACTCACCGAAGCCGCGCGTCTTCGCCGATGGGCTCGCGCTGCCGCTCGGCGTGCTGCCTTACAAGAACGGCTGCTACGTCCAGCACGGCCACGACATCGCCTTCCTCGAAGACACCGACGCCGACGGCAAGGCCGAGAAGCGCACGGTGATCCTGACCGGCTTCGGCGTGCAGGATTCGCATCTCTTCCCGCATCAATTCATGCGCGCGCCCGGCGGCTGGATCTGGATGGCGCAGGGCGCGTTTAACTACAGCAAGGTGCGCGGGGCCGAGCAACCGCCCGAGGAAGCGGTGCAATTCGATCAAACGCGAATGGCGAAATTTCAGCCTCTCCGCTCGAATTTCTTTAAGCCGAAAAACAAGCGCTTCACGATCACCAGCAACGGCCCGTGCAACATCTGGGGCCTCGTGCTGAACGGCGAAGGGGAGGCCTTCATCCAGGAGGCGAACGACTTCGGCTACCCCGTGATGCCCTTCCACGAATACGCGAACTATCCCGGCTGCTCCGATCGCCAGTGGAAAAGTTACGCGCCCGAATTCCCCGCGCCCGCGCCGGACTTCCGCATGGGCGGGACGGGGCTGAGCGGTCTCGCGCTCACGGACAAAGCCGGCCCGTTTCCTGAGCCATGGCGCGACATGATGTTCGTCGCAAATCCGATCACGAACCGCATCCAGACAATCAAGATGCACCGCGACGGTCCGTATTGGAAACTCGACCAGCCGACGGATTTTCTCGTCTCCAGCGATCCATGGTTCCGCCCCGTCGCGATCACCATCGGCCCCGATGGCTGCCTCTACATCGTGGATTGGTACAACAAGATCATCTCGCACAACGAGGTTCCGCGGAACCATCCCGACCGCGACAAAACGCGCGGTCGCATCTGGCGCGTGAAGCCGACCGCGCAGAAGCCCTTCGACGTGCCGGACTTCACGAAACTGAGCGGCGATGAACTGATCGCGAAGCTTGGCAGCGATTCGCTCGCGCAGAGCCACCTCGCGTGGCAGGCGATCGAAGATGGACGAGAAGTGTTCGCCAGGCTGCTGCCCGAAAAACTCGCCGCCATCGCGAAGGACTCACGGCAGCCCGCCGCGCGCCGCATTCAGTCCTTGTGGGCCCTTGACGGCCTGAGTCGCGACGAACGGGAAATGGGCCGGGGATTGTGGGGCCTGGAGCTTCTGACCAGCCACCGCCCCGATCAGCAAGGGGCGGCGAAAATCCTTCTTGACGGGAATCGGAACATTCGTCGGGAGCTGGCGAAGCTCGATGAATACTGCGGCTACATGAGCGTGGAAGAGGCCGAATTTCTCTCGCCCTTCTTCGCCGATCCCGATCCCGAGGTTCGGGCGCAGGTCATCAAAACTCTGGGCACGCACTTGGATGCGGAACTCACTGCGGAGCCGGACCGCGATTTGGAAAACTTCAGCGCGGCGATGTGGGCCATTCTGACGTTCGCGCAGTCGCCTCTCGCCGAGCCCACCGCGTTGAGCACGCGAAAGCCCAAGCCGATCAAAGCCCGCGAAGCCTACGATCGGGAGTTCGAGCGTTACCTCGTGCGGATGTTCCTCGAACGGCATCCTGATGCGGTGGCGAAGTTCCTCGACTCCGACTCTGCGAAATCGCTTCCCATCGAAGCCCGCCTGCTCGCCTCGCTTGCGCTGGAGCCGAAGACGAGCGCCGCGCGGGTGGCGAAGCTGCTGCCGCAACTCCAGCGCGCGCCGGGGCAGGAGGAAGTGCT
>JBGSYE010000224.1:0-6118 GCA_041751075.1 Chthoniobacteraceae bacterium | reverse complement strand
TTCGTGGTGTGCAAGCGAGTTGATTGGAAAGAAGCCAAATTGAGCGAGCGAGGCGGGATCGTTGCGATCCGCAAACATGCCCATGTAGCCACGAGCGTGCAATTCTGGGGCGACACGGATGTCGCGCCAGAGTCGGCTGAGATCGAGCAGCGGCCTGTTCACGTCCGGAATCTAGAATGGCTCCGACTGCTTTCAATGCTTGATATTCGTGATTCGCGAATTACGAATACAGGTGTGCTCAAGCCTCAAGACCTGCTCGTCACGCTCAAGCTTGCTGCTCTGTCGGGAGACGAGCCGATGACCTTCGCTGCTTTGGCGACGGCCCTTTCGATGAGTGCTTCCGAGGTCTTCGCCGCCACCAAGCGTGCCGCCACCTGCCACCTGCTCGTTGAGCAGCCGGCCCCGGCGTCGGGCGCCGCTCGTTACCGGCCCGCTGCGACCAATCTCCGCGAGTTTCTCATCAGCGGAATTCGTTACGTTTTCCCGGCGGAGCCCGGCAAGGCAGGCCGCGGCTTTCGCACGGCGCAGGACGCCCCTCCGCTCGCCAGCCAAATCGTGCGCCCACCCGGCGAGATGCCTCTCGTCTGGCCCCACCCGGATGGCGACACGCGGGGCTTGAGCATCAAACCCATCTTTCGCAGCGCGCCAGACGCAGCGCGACGCGACCCACGACTCTTCGCGTGGCTGGCGCTCGCGGATGCGCTTCGGACGGGCGATGCCCGCGTGCGAACACTCGCCGCGGCGGAAGTCGGCAAACTCGTGGCAGACCTCGACCATGCCCGCATCCGATAACCTCATCCGCGTGGCTCGCGCTCTCGCGCCCATTCGCGAGCAGCGTTTTGTTTTCTGCGGAGCCAGCATTCTGCCACTGCTGCTCGATGATCCCGCTGCGCCGCCGCCGCGCTTCACCGTGGATGTGGACGCTGCGGTGAATGTGCTGACGTATCCTCAATGGGAGCGGCTCCAGAGCAGATTGCGCGAATGCGGTGTGGTGGTGCGCGGCAACCCGGCCGTTGGGAAAGGGCGCATCTGCCTCTTCCATCTGGATGAAATTGAGGTGGACATCATGCCCGTGCGATTACAACTGATCCTGCCTCCGAGTCGGATGCTGGAACTTGGTTTCCAATTCGCCGAGCCACACCAACTGGCGGACGATCTCGAGATTCTAGCCCTGTCTGCTCCCGGTCTGCTGGCGGCCAAGCTGGAAGCCTTTGCCGATCGTGGCGCGCACGACCCGGCCATGAGCAAAGACCTCGACGACATTGTGGCTTTGCTCGACCGCCGACTCGGCATCGGCGACGAAGTCTCAGCCGCTCCAGACGAGATGCGCCATTTCATCGCGGTCGCGACGCGACCATTGCTTGGCGACGGTCATGTGCTCGACGTTATTTCGGATCTTCTTCGTGACCGCGAAAGGGAGAGAAGGGTGATCGAGTTAATGCGGACTCTGAGTTCCATGACGACGTGAGTCTTTGGGCAGAAACATTAAGCGGCGTTCGGTGCCAACGCGATCAAAGGCCGCGAGACGGCTAACGGGCTTCACTTAGTTGCGGGTGGGATGTCAGCAACTCCGGCGAAGCCGGTGCGATAGACGGTGAAATCGTCGAGCATTCCGGTGAAGCCGAGACCCTCGCCGTCTGTGCCGATGTGGCCTGCGCGGGTGCGCACGTCCTCGGGGCTGAAGGCGAAGGTTTTGTTTTCTGGGACGAGTTTGCCGTCGAGATAGCGGCGCGCGACGCGATCCTTCAGCGTGACGGTGACGCGGGTCCAATTGGTTCGGCGCGAGCGGCGCGAAGCCTTGGACGAAGGCGGATTCCTTGCCGCGATGGATGACGAAGAAGGGCTTCGCGCCTTGCGCGATGGCCAGCAGCAGGCTGGCGTCGGCGTCGCCGAACTCGAACACGCGCTGGCCCGCCGCGCGGCCAGCCCATGCGAGTTGCAGGTCGAACGTCACGTCGCGCGTGTCGGCGATGTGACGCTCGACGAGAGCGTAGCTTTTCCCATCGCACGCGAGAAAATGGCGGTCCTTCTCGCAGGCGAATTTTGGCGTGCAGCGCAGGACGCCGTCGCAGTCCGCGTTCGTGTCTTTCAGCACCTGCTGGCGCGGCTCGTCGAAATTCCAGTGCGCGAAGAGGCAGTGTCGGCGAGGGCGGGAAACAGGAGGAGGGATTTCATACCGGCGGCGGCGTCCTACTTCACGACGACCACCGGCTCGCCGAGCACGTCCATCCGTGGCGTGATGCCGAGGCCGGGGGCGGTGCTGGCGGACATGAATCCTTTGTCGCGTTGCGGTGCACCTTCGGCGGTGGAGACGGTGACGTAGCTGTTGAAGTCCGTGCTCGTGAAGCGGAACTCCGCCGGCGTGCTGTGCGCGAGATGCGCGATGGCGGCCGTCGCGATGTCGCCGCCCCATGAATCCTCCAGCGTCAT
This sequence comes from Chthoniobacteraceae bacterium, assembly GCA_041751075.1. Classification (GTDB taxonomy): domain Bacteria; phylum Verrucomicrobiota; class Verrucomicrobiia; order Chthoniobacterales; family Chthoniobacteraceae; genus JANNXQ01. The sequence continues at coordinate 3,688 of JBGSYE010000224.1, read as the reverse complement.
CGCGATGCCCATGCTCGCGCAGAGGTCGCGCGCCTGTTTGATCTTCGTCAGCCCGCCGAGCTTGCTGATTTTTAGGTTCACCACATCCATCGCGAGGTCGGCTTTCGCACGCACGAGCACGTCGAGCGAGTCGATGTTTTCATCGAGCACGAACGGATGCGCGCACTGCCGCCGCACCGCGAGGCACTCCTCATAAGTCAGGCACGGCTGCTCGATGTACACGTCCACGTCGCGCACCGCTTTCGCCACGCGCACGGCCTCGTGCTGCACCCAGCCGGTGTTGGCATCGGCCACGAGCCGGTCGCCGGGCTGGAGCTTCTCCGCCACGGCGAAAATGCGCGCGATGTCCGTGTCGGGATCGCCGCCGACCTTGAGCTGAAAGCGCGTGTAACCCTCCGCGCGATAGCCCTCGACCTTCGCCGCCATCTCCTCCGGCGACTCCTGCGAGATCGCACGATAGAGCCGCACCTTCTCCCCGAATCGCCCGCCAAGCAGCTCGCACACAGGCATCCCGGCGCTCTGCCCGAGGATGTCCCAGCACGCGATGTCGATGCCGCTCTTCACATACGGGTGCCCCTTCAGCGCGGCGTCCATGCGATGATTCAGCTTCCCGAGCTGGCGCGGATCTTCGCCGAGCAGGTGCGGCCCGAGCTCGCGCAAACCCGCGCGCACACCCTCCGCATACGCCGGCAGATAGAACGGCCCGAGCGGGCACACCTCGCCATGCCCGGCGATGCCCGCATCCGTCTCCACGCGGACGATCGTGCTGTAGAAGACGGTGACAGACTTACCGCCGGACCATTTGTAAGTCGTCTCGTGGAGTGGCAGCTCGACGCGGTAGGCGAGGATGCGGGTGATTTTCATCAGGCGACGAAGTTAGTTAGTTACCGGTCGTCCCCGCAGCCGGCTCAGCGGCCCGGAGCTGGAGAACAGCTTTGGCAAAGGCATCGCCCATGACCGCGAAGGTCTTCGCGCAACCAAGATAGTGGTAGCCGGCATTCGAGGCGCCGCGCTGACGCATCGCGATTTCCGCCGGCGTGATCAGCTCGGCCTCGAACTTTTTTAGATACTCCTTCTGTTCTGCCTCCGTCATGGTGCCGTCCTTGTTGGCGTGATTCTTATTCTTGGTCTTCAGGAGATAACCCATCTGGCGCACCTGCTCATACTTCTCCTGAATGGCTGCGAGCGGCTCGTCCCAAAATGGCGCGGTCGGCACGGCGGCGACATTTCCGCGGAACTCGGGCAGAGCTGCGGGAGCCGCCATCGCTTCGCGGAACTTGAGGTTCTCCTCCTTTGCCCTGGCTCCATCCACACCCATGACACCGATGACGAACGACAAGTTGGGAGCATTGAGGTCCTTGCGGACATCGCGGATGAAGTCGGCCATCCACACGCTGTAGTTGGCGAAACGGTTCTCTTGGCTGTCTTTCGGGAGCGGAGGATAGGCGTCGCGACTGACCATGTCATTGAAGCCCTGGAGCCAGACGAAGCCCGCAAGCTCATAGCCCTGCTTGGGATCGTAGTCGGGGCAGACGCGCTGGATGTCGGCCACCACCTTCCGCACATGTTCGATCATCAGACGGTAGTAATGCCCCGAGCCACTTTCGGGGTTGCGACCCTTTTCGATGTCCGGCGCCGTGCGGGGATACACGCCGGCGCTCGGCGGGCGAAAATCGTAAAAGAGCGACTTGCCGCCCCAGGCTGTCTTGATGATCAGGACGGGTTCCGCAAAGGCCGCGTCCATGGCGATGCCAAAGGTGAACTCGGGCCCGATCTTCCCGCCATCCTCCGCCGGGTTTCGCCGCGCGCCGTAGCCGGCGGTGAGTTTCCCGAGTCCCTCGCCCATATTTTCGCCTCCTCCCGTGAGGTAGGAAATCCAGACCCCTTCGCAGACGCGCGGCGAGCCATCGGCAGTGCGCATTTGCTTCAGCAGCGGAGCGGTCGCGGGATCGTCGCCGATATAGTCAAACGTCTCGACCTTCGCGTGACCTTCCATGTTCGACTGTCCGGCGAGGATGAAGACTTTCAGCGGCCTGGCCGCGCTGACGGCGGGAAGCGCTGGACCAAGGGCGAGCACTGCGGTGAGGAAGAGGATCCGACTTTTCATGGTTGAAGGTTTGTTTAGGTTGCGGGTGGGGGAAAGAGATCGTTGCGGGAGCAACAAGCCCGGGTGCTTTGGGCGAGAGACTCTTGGTGATTCATCGGGGCGTAGTGGCCTTTCGGAAGTCCCGCTTCCATCGTCGCGTCGCGGGCTGCTTGCACGCGATCGTCGAAGCGGCCGGACGGAGCAAACCTGAACGACGGCGGGGAAGCGACCGAGCACTTCCCTCCAGTCGCGGTTCGCGGTTTTGGTTTTCCCAAACCGCTCCATTCGGATCAGCTCGCGTAGAGTTGGTCGAGGCGTCCCGCCAAAAATTTCAGCCGCTCGGTATTGCCGCCCTTCTTCGCTGCGTCCTGCGCGGAGGCCCGTGGAGACAGGGCCGCGAGCGACCTCGCGGCGGTGGCGCCGTGGAGGAATTTGCGGCGTTTCATGGCGGACTTCAGGAAAATTTGGTGCGGCCCGGCATCGCGATCGGACCGACCGGCAGCGTCATGTCCCAGGTGAGCGGTTCGTCGGGGCCGAGCTTTTCTTTCGACGCGATCGCCTCCTCCCAGGTGATCGGCTGGCCGGTGTAAGCGGCCATGCGTCCGAGGATGCCGACCATCGTCGCGTGCGCCAGTTTCTCGGAAAAATTCAGCGGCTTTCCGGTGCGGATCGACGCGAAGAATTCGTCGTGCTCGGTCTGATACATGTCGTTTTTTTTGCCGTCGTACTTCCACGTCTTGCCATCCGCGTAGGTGATCGCCGCCATCGTTCCGCTGCGCTTTCGCAGCGTGCCATTGGTGCCATACACGTAGTCCGAGACATCGCCCCAGGTGCCTTGCTGCTGCCGGCACATGATGAAGCCCTTTCGGTTTTCGCCGTAGTCATAGACGACCGAAAAGTGGTCCCACACATTGCCAAACAGCTCCTCGGTGCGCTGCTGCCGCCCGCCCATGCCCTGCGCGCTCACCGGGTTGATGTCGTCGAAGGTCCAGCTCATTTTGTCGATCGTGTGGATGGCCTGCTCGATGATGAGATCGCCGGAAAGCCAGGTCATGTGGATCCAATTGCGCAGCTGATATTCCAAGTCCGTCCAGCCCGGTTCGCGCGGCTTCGACCACGGTGTGCCGCCGAGATAGGTGCCGTGCTCGGCCTGGATTTGGCCGAGCGCGCCGCCGAGCACCCGCTGATAGACGTCGCGTTCGAGGGAATGCGAGCGCCAGCAAAAGCCCGACTGCACGCCGAGTCCCTTTTCCTTCGACAGCTTCGCCGCCGCCAAAAAGCGCCGGTAGCCCGGCGCATCGACCGCGATCGGCTTCTCGCAAAACGTGTGCTTGCCAGCGTGCACGCATTTCTCGAAATGCTCCGGGCGGAATCCCGGCGGCGTCGTGAGGAGCACCACATCGACTTCCTTCATCGCCAAAACCTGGTCGATCGCATCCAGCCCCACGAAGCTTGTCTCCGGCGTCACGGTCACCTTCGCTTCCTCGTCTTGGAAGGACGCGCGCAGATTGCTCAGGCTCGTGTCGAGCCGATGCTGGAACGCATCGCCCATCGCCACCAGCACGGAACCTTGGTCCGCCTTCAGCGCCTGCGCCGCCGCGC
>JBGSYE010000223.1:0-3852 GCA_041751075.1 Chthoniobacteraceae bacterium | reverse complement strand
AACCGAGCGCCACTCAACTCTCAACCCTCAACTCTCAACTACCCCGCCCCCATGACCATCGGCGATTACCTTATCCAGCGACTCGCGGCCCACGGCGTCGGGCATGTCTTCGGCATCCCGGGCGATTACGTACTCGGCTTTTACGATCAGCTTCTGAAGAGCGAGCTCAAGATCGTGACGACCTGCGACGAGCAGGGCGCGGGCTTTGCCGCGGATGCCTATGCGCGGATGCGCGGCATGGGCGCGGTGTGCATCACATATTGTGTCGGTGGGTTGAAGGTGGTGAATCCAATTGCCGGAGCCTTTGCGGAGAAATCGCCGGTCGTCGTCATCAGCGGAGCGCCGGGGATGAACGAGCGCGAAAAGAATCCGCTCCTGCATCACAAGGTCCGCGAGTTCGACACGCAGAAGCGCGTCTTCGACGAGATCACCGTCGCCTCAGCGGTGCTCGACGATCCCGATACGGCGCTGGCCGAGATCGATCGCGTGCTGCACGCCGCCGTGCGCTTCAAGCGGCCAGTGTATCTCGAGATCCCGCGTGATCTCGCGGCGGCCCCAGGGCTGCCGCACCACCGCACGCGGGAAGTCCACGAGACGAGCGAGCCGCTGGCGCTCGGCGAAGCGGTCGCCGAAGCCGTCGCGATGATGAATGCGGCGAAACAACCGGTGATCCTCGCGGACGTGGAGGTGCATCGTTTCGGGATGCAGGCGGAAGCCCTCGCGCTCATCGAGCGGGCGAATATCCCCTTTGCCGCGACGATCCTCGGCAAGTCGGTGCTCAGCGAGCAGCACCCGCTCTACCTCGGGATCTACGAAGGCGCGATGGGCCGCGAAGACGTGCGCGCTTACGTCGAGGAGAGCGACTGCGTGATCTTGCTCGGTGCGTTCATGACGGACATCAATCTCGGCATCTACACCGCCCGGATCGACCAGGGGAAAAGCATTTACACCACGAGCGAGAAGCTCGCGATCCGGCATCACATGTTTGAAGGCGTGCGCTTCAAGGACTTCGTGCGCGCGCTCACGGACGGGAAGCTCCGTCGGCACGAATCCGGTGCGATTCCCAAGCCTCCGCAGCCGCACGAGTTTGTGCCGGGGCGAAAGGGCGAGAAGGTGACGATCGCCCGGCTCTTTGAGCGGCTGAACGAGTTCCTGGCCGAACGGATGGCGGTCGTCGCCGATGTGGGCAATGCGCTCTTCGGCGCGAGCGACCTCTTCATCCGCCAGCACACGGAGTTCCTCGGTCCGGCGTACTACGCGTCGATGGGCTTTGCGGTGCCTGCCGCGCTGGGCGTGCAGATGGCCCGGCCCGATCTGCGCCCGCTCGTGCTCGTCGGCGACGGTGCCTTTCAAATGACCGGGATGGAAATCTCGACCATCGCCCGCTGCGGACTGAATCCGGTGATCGTCGTGCTGAACAACGCCGGCTACGGCACCGAGCGCCTCATTCACGATGGCCCGTTCAACGACGTCCTCGCGTGGCGCTTTCACAAGCTCCCCGAACTCCTCGGCGTGGGCCGCGCCTTCCTCGTCGAGACCGAGAGCCAGCTCGACGAAGCGCTCGACGCCGCGGCAAAGCACACCTCCAGCTACTGCCTGCTCGACGTGCATCTGGACCCGCTGGACAAATCGGCGGCCTTGGGCCGTCTCGCGGAACGGCTGGCGAAGCGGATCTGATGTTCGCGAAGGCGCGGATATTCGTTCTTTTCGGCTACTGCAACCGGCGCGGCTCGATTATCTCCCAACCTTACGCCGCGAGCCGCCACATCACGCGGGCGCGCTCGCCGGGCGGGCGTCGAATGAACAACAAACTTCAAACTTCAAACTTCAAACTCCGAACGGCTCGCGCACTCCGTGCGCCTGCGAGTCCTTCATTTTGCGTTTGGAGTTTGGAGCTTGGCGTTTGGAGTTCTCGGGCGCGCTGTCCCGCAATGCCCGTATGACCCCATCCGAGCGCATCCAGACCTCGCTCCGTTTCATCGGCGACTGGCCGGCGTGGGCCGGGATCGGGCTCGCGATCCTGCTCGGCGCCGCGGCGTGGTTGCTCTACCATCGCGAGACTGCCCGCCAGCCGCGCTGGCTCCGCATCCTGCTCCCGACGCTGCGAGCGCTTGCGATCATGATGATGGTGCTGATGCTCGCGGGGCCGGTGCTGCATCATCGCAAAATCATCGGCCAGCTTTCCCGCCTGTTTCTCTTCGTCGATGGCTCGTCGAGCATGGGGCTCGCCGATCCTGCGATGGATGCGGGCCGCAAGCTCTCCATCCTCCAGCGGCTCGGGCTGCTCCGTGCGGACGCCGTGCAGAGCGATTTGCCCAGGGCCGGTGAAGCGCTGGCGGAGGCGCAGTCGCTCGCCGAACGCGGCAGACTCTCGCAGGGCGCGGCGGCGGAGGAGTGGAAAACGCTCGTCGAGGACTTTGCCTCAAAGGTCGAGGCCGCACGCGCGAGTCTCGCGCAGTCCGAAATCGAGCGCGGACGGGTGGACGTGTTCACCCGCGAGCTCGTGAATCCGTCCGCCGAACTCGCCCGGCGCGAGACGAAGCAGATCGACGACCGCAACCGCGCCATTTCCGATCTGCAGCGGCTGGGCGAACTCGCGAGCCGCTGGTCTGCCGAGGTGCAGGACATTTTCCAGCGGAAGGTCAACGAACTCGCCTCCACCGAAGGTTCGCCGCTGAAGAGTGCGCTGGAGAAATTCGACGCCATGCCGCGGTGGCAGCGGCTGCAATCCATGCTGCTGGAAGGCGAGCAGGACAAGCTGCTCGCGCGGCTCGCGGAAAACTACGACGTGCAACTGCTGACTCTCGACGGCTCGGAGGCGAAGAAGATCTGGCAGCCGACGCGGAAGGATTCCTCGCTGCCGATGCAACTGCCAAAGCCCACGGCGGACGCCACGAATCTCGCGACGGGCCTCAAGACCGGCGTCGGCGAGCAGGAAAAGGAGCAGCGCGGCGCGGTCGTGCTTTTCTCCGACGGCCAGCACAATGACGGCGAGTCCCCATCCGATCTCGCGCGAGTCTTCGCCGCGCGCGGGATGCCGGTTTTCACCGTGGGCTTCGGCAGCCATGTGCGTCCGCGCGATCTCGCGGTGCTGAAGGCGGAGGGACCGGAGTCGGTTTTCTCCGAGGACCGCGTGCGCGGCGAGATCACGCTGAAGGACGACATGCCCGCCGGCTCTCCCTTCAAGCTCACCGTGAGCGACGGCGAGAAGGTGCTGTGGGAGCGTCAACTCACCACGGAGGGCCGCAACCTGCGCAAGGTCGCGTATGACTTTGCCATCGGCGACTACGTGCGCGATCGGATGAAATCGCAACGCGGCGACGTGCAGATGTCGAGTCTGCCGCTGGATTTCCAAGTCGCCGTGTCGGAGGTAGAAGGCGACAGCCAGCCGGCGAATAACACGGGCTCGCTGCGGGTCCGCGCCGTGACGCAGAAGCGCCGCATCCTGCTCCTCGATGGCCGCCCGCGCTGGGAGACGCGCTACCTGCGGAATCTTTTCGAACGCGACGAGCAGTGGGAGGTGAATTGCGTGATCGCCGGGATGTTGCGCGGGGAGGCGGGCTTCGCGCGCGGGACGAGGCCCGAGCAATTCCCGATCGAGAATGGCCAGCTCCAGGCGTACGACCTCATCATCTTCGGCGAAGTGCCGCGCAGCGTTTTCAAAGGGGACGAACTCTCATGGCTGCGGGATTTCGTGGAGAAGCGCGGCGGCGCGATGGTTTTCATCGATGGCTCGCGCGGGCGCTTGAAGGAATACGCCGATTCGCCGATCGGTCCGCTCTTTCCCGTCGAATGGGAATCTGCCGGAGTGCGCGACGGCCTCGTGCGTGTGACGCTCACCGAACGCAGCGC
>JBGSYE010000222.1:0-5979 GCA_041751075.1 Chthoniobacteraceae bacterium | reverse complement strand
AGCTCACCCTCGAGCTGATCGAGATACTGCGTGATCTGACTCGATGCGCGCTTCTCCTGTTCGGCAATCTCGGCGGCCGTCTTGAGGAAGCTGTCGAAGGCGTCGCTGCGTTCCCCGAGCTGGGTCGCCTCGAACCAATTCATGTAATCGTCGATTTGAGAAAGCCGGCGCAGCGTCTCCCGGCGGGCGCTCTCCGCCTTCTCGAGCCGGGCGTCGAGGCCCCGCGTCTTGCCGCGGGCGAGCATGGCTACGATCTGTTCGTATTCGCCGATCACCGGCTGGAGGAGTGGATTCGCGCGGGCGCTCAACGCGATGAACGCCGTCTGCCGGAGACGCAACGCTTCACGGCTGGTCTTCAGCTTGAGGAAGTCGCGGTATTCATGGAGTTGAAAGGTGCGGTGCTGGCCCTCGCGGTCGGCAGCGAGGCGGAGTGTGAGTTGCGCCGTCAGCTCGCGATCGGTCTCCTCGATCGTCAGTCCCTCGTGGCGATCGGAGGCAGCGAGACGCGCGAGGCTCAGTGTCCACCAGCGCTGGATGGTCTGTCCGCTGACGAGTCCCGGAAAGGCGCTGGTCAGTGCGGTGACGGGGTCGCGGTTTCCGAGCGGCCATTCGCGGATGAACCGTGCGAGGCTCTCGCGACCGCCGGGCTGCTCGACCAGGAGTTCCACGATCGCCATCGCGCAGGATTTATCCAGCGCCAGCGCGGCGGGTCCGAGCTCTGCGGGTTTTTCGACCAGGAATTCCTCGATGGGCGGCAACTGGCCGCTCGCGATGAGTCGCTTGAAGAGCGCCGTGTCCACGCCGAAATCGCGCCGGCGGAAGATCTGCAACGCGCCCTCGACCACCCACCACGGCGCTTCGATGAAATGGCGGCCGCGCTCGAGCCCCTTCGGTCCATACGCGTAGCCGAGGAGCAGCGCGCGGACGATCTGCTTCTCCAGATGCACGGCGGCGGGGTCGCTGCCGACGCGGACATTGATCTCGATTTTGAATCCGAAGTCGCTCTGCACCGGCCGCACTTCCACCGGAGCCGCGCCCCGCTGGAGGGTGGTCTCCCGTTCGAGCGTGATGACGATCGGCGTCTGCCAGCGGGCGCTCTCCCGTTCTTCGCCCAGGAGCTGGACGAGCCCGCTTTTCACTTCCTCGGTGAAACTCGCGACGCGCTGCCGGAGCGGCGCGTCGTCGCAATAGACCGTGAACTGCCGCGAACTGCTGTCGCTGCGATGCTTCCACTCCACGCCCCGGGATGAAGTCACCGCCAGCGCGAGAGCGGCGGCTGCGATCGGAGCCGCGAGGTTCACCGGGGCGCGCCTTTGGTGACGAACTGAATGCGCCCCTTGTCCACCAGCACGCTTTGCATCTTATCCATCTGGTCGCGCTCCCGCTTCAGATTTGCCCACAGCTTCTGAAAGGCAAAGTCCACGTTTTTCATGATGAGCGGATGCACGCGCAGCCGGCCGAAATTTCCCCCGACGCAATCCGCGCGGAATTTCCCATCGACCACGCCGACTCTGAACATCATCCCGGAATAAACCGAGTAACCCCAGAGCGACTGCTCGGTGCTGGCGCGGAGGACGTTGTCGCCGAGGAAATTCACGAACATCCGCTTGAACTGCACGCCTGGGATGACGCCTTCCTTGGCCTTCACCGTCTTGAGCAGGTGGGCATTCACTTCGGGCTCGGCAAAGGCGATCGCCCTGGGCTGCGGCGCGTTCAGGGTCTCATGGATCTCCATGGAGATCATGCGCGGCAGCACGTCCATCCTGGTGCTCGGCACTCCGTCGGGCTTGCGCGCCATGAGGATGAGCGCCGCGCAGGCCAGGGCGCTGCCGAGGACCTTGCACAGCGTCCAGAGCTCGCGCCCCAGGCTGGTCGCGCTCGGGTTCGTCATCTTCGCGACGCGCTTGCGGGCGTTTTCCGAGGACTCCTCTTTTCTCTGCTCCTCGCCTTTTGGCAAAAGCGAGCGGTCGAGCTTCGAGCCGCAGTTGTGGCAATAGACGCGCTCCGGCTCATTGGCGTAGCCGCACTGGCCGCAGGTGAGTTTGACTTCTTGCGTCGGCATTTACTTGGTGGGTTTCTTTTTTGCGGCGGGCTTTTCCGCCGGGGCCGGTTTGGCGGGCGTCGATTCAGTCTTGGCGGGTTCGGCGCTCTGGGCCGGAGGGGTGCCGGAGTCCTGTTTCGCCGCGGCTTTGTAGCCTTCGCTGCGGTAGTCGGTGATGTAGAAGCCCGACCCCTTGAAAATCAATCCCGCCCCAGTCCCCAGGCAGCGCCGGACCTTCCCTTTGCCCCACGTTTTCATGCGGCAGATTTCCTTTGGGCAGATCGAGAGCGGGGCGTCCTTCATCGACTGGTGGATATCGAAGGACTTGTTGCACTTCCCGCACTCGTATTCGTAGGTCGGCATCGTGGGCTGTGGAGAAAAGTAGCCGGGCTCTATAGCAGACGCGGTGCCGGAGCGCCAAGGGGAGATGTGGGAGGGCGGGCGGGCTCTTGGAAAGGGAGTGTGAAAAATCGTGTCACCCTGCTCGGGCGGCGACCGTTGCCACGACCGACGCGACATCCGCGAACCCGGTGAGATTCACCGGCACCAGCGCCTGCTCGCGGCGGAACCAGGTAAGCTGCCGCTTCGCATAGCGCCGCGTGGCTTGCTGGATCGCGGCGACACACGCCAGGCGATCCATTTTCCCCGACAGTAACGCGCGAATCTCCTGCAGGCCGAGCGTCTGGCGGGCGGTCGATCCGATCTCGCCAGCGGCGCCCACTTCCTCCACCACACCGGCTGAAAACATTGCCTCGGTCCGCAGGTCGATCCGCCCATAGAGTTCGCCGCGATCCCGGGTGAGAAAAACGCCGCGCACATCATCCGGCGTCGCCGCCCACTGCTCGCGGAAGCTGGAGTAGCGCCGCCCGGTGAGCAGGCAAACTTCGAGCGCGCGGATGACGCGGCGCGGATTTTTCAGGTCGATCTGCGCCGCGCCATGCGGATCGAGTTCCGCGAGGCGGCGCTGCAATTCCTCGAGCGGCAGCCGCCCGAGTTCGGCTCGGAGGGTCGCATCCGCCGGCGGCAGATCCGCGAGGCCGTGCGTGAGCGCGCGTACGTAGAGGCCGGTGCCGCCGCAGACGATCGGCACCCGGCCGCGGGCGCGGATGTCGGCGATGATGCGCTCCGCTACAGCGAGGTACTGTGCCACGTCGAAGCGCTGCAAAAGCGGGATGGCGCCGATCAAATGATGCGGCACGCGGGCGAGAAGCTCCGGCGAAGGTTTTGCCGTCAGGGCATCCAGCCCGGCATAGACCTGGAAGGCATCCGCGCCCACGATCTCCCCACCGCAGCGCTCCGCGACCGCGACGGCGATCTCGGATTTCCCAACCGCAGTGGGGCCAGCGATGACAAAGAAGCGCACGGGGGAGGAAATTCCAAAATCCAGGCACCAAATTCCAAGAAAGAGCCAAATCTCAGGGGAGAAACTTCAAGCAGGTCTCCGAAGTCACGGCGGCCCTTGGGATTTGCCACCTGAATCTTGGAATTTACCTGGAATTTAGTCTCTGGAATTTGGCCCTTAAAAGGTGGAGGCCCGCCGTCTCCGGCGGGCCTCGGTATTCTTGCGCGGGGTGCGCTCCGCTCACGCCGGCGTCTTCGAGCCGCTGACGACGAGCTTTCGCCCCATGAACTCCTTGTCATGCAGTTCATTCACCGCGCGTTTGGCTTCGTCCATCGTGGTCATGGTCACAAAGCCGAAGCCTTTCGACCGCTGCGTGTCCTTGTGGCTCACGATCTCGGCATTGATCACCGCGCCCACGCCATTGAAGAGTTCGGAGAGGTCGCTCTCCGTGGCTTCGTAGCTCAAGTTCCCGACGTAAAGCTTCGTCGAGGTGACCTCGACGGCCTCGGGTTTGCGGACCTGCCGGGCCGGCCGATCCGCGCCGCGGCTTTGTGTCGAGCGGCTCACTTCCGACGTGGGTTTCGAGACGCCGCTCGGGCGGGCCGTGGATTTGAAGAAGGCGACGATCTTCTGCCAGAGCGTCTGCGGCGCGGGCGGGTTCGATTTCGACTGAGGGCGGGGGGCATCGGGGTAGTCCCGACGGTTGGGGCGGCGTCCGCCACGACGGCGGCCCTGGCCCCTGGATTCCTGTGATCTCATGTGTGCTTGGGTTTCGAGGGATGGATGATTGCGATGCTGGCGAAGCGCACGGTGGTGCACGGTTCGTCCTGCGAAATCCCAGGGGATTCGCCTTCGGAAAACTTCGCCGGATGGAGCAGGTCGCGCCGTGAGGCAGGTGCGTCCCTCACAGCCGTCCGAAGCGCGCGGGCCAGAGCCGCTGCCGCGCCGGGACAAGGCGGCCGGGCTGGAGCAAGAGGGAGAAGCTGCTACTCACGGTCGGCCGCCGGCTGAGGGATGGAACAAGCGCACCGAAGCCCTTGGAGCACCCTGCTGCCGCGGGGGAGCTACGCCACCCGGGGCGACTCGGCAAGGTGAAACTTCGTGCCGGTGAAGGAATTGCGCCGTTCCCTCCGCCGCGCAATCGCCTCGAAACCAGCCTGACAGCGATCCAAATCTGCTACCGGCCCGGACCGGAAAGATTCCGGCGGTGACCCGCCTCCGTCCGGGAACCCATTTCCCGGGCGTCCACGTTCTCCGTGTAGATCAATGTCCGGTTATCCACGTCCAACTTCCAAGGGCCGCGATCGAGAGCGGTTCCACCGGGGCGCCACGAAAACTTGGATTCGGAAGGCGCTCCCGGCGACGCAAACATGGCCTTCTCCTCCGCAATGATCTGCTGCTGATTCATGAAAAGATAGCGCAGCGGTTCATTCCATCCCGCAAGGGTGACGACCGCACCGATGATGAGAAAGACCCCCGCGTGCAAGACCTCCTGGACTACGCTGGTGTCGTTCATTGGGCGCGTTTTGGTTTAGCGTCGAGGGCGCTGGGTTCATTGTACATCCAGTCCCCGCTGCTCCCGCGCGCCGGTTGGTTGAAGCTCTGCCCCTGCGCCCGCGACGATGCGTTGTTCTCTGCCTCCAGCGCGCGCATGGCCAGCCGGCTGGGCGTGATCTCCGTTTGCGGAAACCGCGCGTGCACGACATCGCGGAAGGGCTGGCGCCAGCCGACGAAGACGAGGAGGCCGATCAGCAGAATTTCGAGGAGGAGTCTCATAGCGGCGGCTTTTGGGATACGATAGTGAAGCCGGCGTGTCCAGCCGATTGGCGACTGGCAGCCACGCCTGGGTGTGATTGAAAGTGGGGCAGCGCCAGCGGTGCGAAGCCGAAGACGGGCCGGCCTTCGGAGCGACCCGCCGATCCCTGCGACCAGCAGGCGGACTGCAAGGCCACCACACGCTACTCGAAGCGGATCGTCGCGCTGCGGGCGTGGGCGTCGAGGCCCTCGACTTCTCCGAACTTCGCGATTGTCCCGACGGACTTCTTCAGCGACTTCGCGTCGTATCTCACCACGCTCGTCCGGCGCTGGAACATATCCGCCGTGAGGCCGGGGAAGGACTTCCCGGCGCCGCCGGTCGGCAGCGTGTGGCTCGGGCCGGCGAGGAAATCGCCCGCTGCGACGGGGCTGTAGCCGCCGAGGAAAATCGCACCCGCGGTGCGGATCGACTTTGCGATCTTCGCGTCATCCTTCGTGACGAGCGAGAGATGCTCCGGCGCGAAATCGTTGGCGATGGCGACGGCATCCTTGAGCGATTTCACGAGGATGAGCACGGCGTCCTTTTCGAGCACCGGCGCGAGATGCGCCTGGCGGCGGACGGCCGCGAGTCGCGCGGCGATCTCGCGCTCGACGCGATTGAACATCGGGGCGGAGTACGTCACGAAAAGGATCACGCTGTTTTTGCCATGCTCTGCCTGCGCGAGCAGATCGGCGGCGATCCACGCCGCATCGGCGCTGGCATCGGCGAGCACGAGGATCTCGCTCGGCCCGGGCAGCAGGTCGATGGCCACGTGGCCGAAGACCTGGCGCTTCGCCTCGA
>JBGSYE010000221.1:0-3960 GCA_041751075.1 Chthoniobacteraceae bacterium | reverse complement strand
AAGGACAAACCCGGCACCTTCGCCGTGCAGGAATTTGGCAAACTCCCGGTGCTCACCAATGGCCGCGTGCAGCCGCTCGACTCGCTCGCGCGCAATTCCCTGCTCCAGCTCCGCGAGAAGCAGCGCGCGAGCTTCGAGCCTTGGAAGAGCTGGTATGAGAAGCCGAAGATCATCTCCGCCACCGAGTGGCTCATGGCCATGATGATGGACCCGGCGACCGCGGACACCATCCCCGTCATCCGCATCGACAACCCCGATCTCAAGGGCCTGCTCGGTCTCCCGATGGATGCCGACGCGGCGAAACAAACCGACGGCAAACATTTTTCGTGGTTGCAGATCCGCGAAAAGCTCGGGGAGTTGCAGATCGAGGCGAATCGCGCCGGAAAGCTCGACCAGTCGCATCGCACTCCGTTCGACCAGGCCGTGCTCCATGTCTGGAACGCCGTCGGCATCTACATGCGCCTGCAGAACACGCTCCAGCCACAGAACGCACGGGATTGGCCCGCGGAGTTTGCGGAGTATCGCGAGCGCGTCCCCGCCGGAGTCACCGCCGCACGGGCGCAGCAGGCCGGGCAACCGCACGACGAAGCCGCGCTCGAAGTGCTCATGAACGATCTCAGCCGCTTCGACGCGATGCGCCAGCTCGAACCGCCGCTGCTCGTCCCGCCGCACGGCGCGGGCGATCATCAGCACGACTGGATGCGGATGGGCGAAGCGCTCATGGAAGTGGCGCGGGGCGATGCGCCGCATTTTTCCGTCACGGCCTATGTGAAAATGGCGGGCGCGTATCGCGGTGGGCGCATCGAGGAGTTCAATCAGGCCGTCGCCGATTACCGCGCGGCGCTCAGCACGGAGTTCGCGACGCAGCTTGCGAAGACGCAGAAGGAGACGCGCTTCAATGCCTTCGAGCCTTTCTACAAGTCGATGACTCTCTACGTCATCGCCGGCCTGTGCGCACTCGGCTTCTGGGTCGCGCCGGGGCGCTTCGAGTGGCTGCGCCGCAGCGCCGTGTGGCTCACCGCGCTCGCGCTGCTCATTCACACCGGCGGCCTCATCTTCCGCATGACGCTGGAGGGCCGCCCGCCGGTCACGAATCTCTACTCGTCCGCGATCTTCATCGGCTGGGGCGCCTGCGTGCTCGGGCTCATCCTGGAAAGATTCTGGCGCAACTCGATCGGCATCACCGTCTCGTGCGTCGTCGGCTTCCTCACGCTCATCGTCGCGCACCACCTCTCGCTCAGCGGCGACACCATGGAGATGATGCGCGCCGTGCTCGACACGAACTTCTGGCTCGCCACGCACGTCGTCGTCATCACGCTGGGCTACGCGAGCACCTTCGTGGCTGGCTTCCTCGCCATCGTCTTCATCGTGCGCGGACTTTTCACCACCGGCCTCGACTCCGCGACCGCGAAATCCCTCAACAAGATGGTCTATGGCATCCTGTGCTTTGCGACGCTCTTTAGTTTCGTCGGCACGGTGCTTGGCGGCATCTGGGCGGACCAAAGCTGGGGCCGCTTCTGGGGCTGGGACCCGAAGGAAAACGGCGCGCTCATCATCGTGCTCTGGAACGCGCTCATCCTGCACGCGCGCTGGGGCGGGCTCGTGAAGGAGCGCGGCCTGATGGCGCTCGCGATCGGCGGGAATATCGTCACCGCGTGGAGCTGGTTCGGAGTGAACATGCTCGGCATCGGGCTGCACAGCTACGGCTTCATGGACGCGGCCTTCCGGTGGCTCATGCTCTTCAATGGAACGCAGGTCGCGCTCATCCTGCTGGCTTTGCTGCCGCTGCGGATTTGGAGGAGCTTTTCCTCGACGCCAAAGACCGACGTGCCCGGTGACGCCTTGCCGGCGTAAAGGCGCGAGGTATCGTCCAACCATGCTCCAGCAGATTCGACAGTTTCTCCGGCTCACGCCGTTTCAGCCCTTTGAGATTCGTTGCAGCAATGGGGACGTCTTCCGCATCGGCCATCCCGAGAACGCCACCGTGCTCAATCACTTTGTCTCCGTCGCACTCCCTGACGGTGAGAACGCGATTCTGCTGAGCGCGCTCCACATTGTCGGCTTCTCCGGGGTGGATCAGGTGGCAGCCTGACCAACGCGTGACGACAGCACTCGGAGCTGCCACACTGCCCGCGCCATGAACGAACTCACCCGCGAAGCCGCTCTCACGACGCTGAACTTTGAAGTCGCCAGCGATCCGATGCCGTCGGATCCCTCGGCGAATCCCTTCAAGCTCGTGGTCGATCCCGTGATGCGCGTGCGGCTGCGGCGCGCCCTCGGCGACCTCATCGAGAGCCACGACAATGAACTCGCCCGCTACGTCGGTGAAGGCAGCCTCGCGCTCGATAGCTACAAGGAGTACATCGAGATCTTCGCCCACAGCCTGAAACAGACGATGAGCACCACGGAGGGCGTCGCGTATCTTCTCCAGAGCTGCGGATTCCAGGTGGAGAAGGAGGAGATCAACCTCACGCCGGAGACGCGGTGGAAGGTGCAGCGGTGAGGGCGGAAAACATCCAACATTCAACATTCAACATCCAATGGCCCGCGGCGCGATGCCACAGACGTTCCGATCGGAGTATTGGATGTTGGATGTTCTGACTTTCCGCCACCCATGACTCCCGGACCCGACGCCGTCTTCGCCTGCCCGCACTGCAACGCCGTCGCACGGCTCGCGACCATCGAGGAAGCCGACACCAGCGGCGCCGTCTCGTGGACCGA
The DNA here is from genome assembly GCA_041751075.1 of Chthoniobacteraceae bacterium. Classification (GTDB taxonomy): domain Bacteria; phylum Verrucomicrobiota; class Verrucomicrobiia; order Chthoniobacterales; family Chthoniobacteraceae; genus JANNXQ01. The sequence goes on along the minus strand of JBGSYE010000221.1, from coordinate 1,239 downwards.
TGGCTGCCAGGAGTGTCCCGGTGTCCCGCGGCATCCGAATGTCGCGCGCTGCGCCGCGTGCAAAAAACACTACTGGCTCGGAGAGGCGCGGCAGCTCGGCTGGTATGCGCCGGGCATCGAACTCCCGCCGGAGATCGCGGGCTGGGCGGATGCGCCGATGATCGAGCCGCTCGATGAGCAGGGGTACTACGAGGCGCTCGAATCCGGCATGGCGATGAATCCCGAGCACGAACTCGAACTACGCGTGCACGCGTGGTGGCGCGGCAATGACCGTTTTCGCAAGACCGACGGCACGGCGCCGCCCTTGAGGGACGAACGCCAGCTCGCGAACATGAATCGCATGATCGAACTCTGCGAAAGCGGCGATCACGAAATCCTCCTCTTCCGCGCCGAAGCGCTGCGCCAGCTCGGCCGCTTCGAGGAAGCCAGCGAAGCGCTTTACGGACTGTGCAGCGACTACGCGGTGGCGCGCGAAACGATCGCCGAACTGATCGAGAAGAAATCGCGCGACCTCGGCGTGCTCTTTGCGTAGCGCGAGTGTGGCGACAGCCCACTCGACGGCTCGGACATAGCGATTGGCCTGTCGGTACAATCGCTCTACGCTTTCCCCATGCTTATCTCCGAAAAAGTCCTCGCCGCGCTGAACGAGCAGGTCGGCAACGAATTCAGCGCCATGCTTCAATACGTGGCCATCGCCGCGCACTTCGATCGGGAGACGCTCCCGCTGCTTTGCGCGCACTTCCAGGCGCAGGCCGAGGAGGAAAAGGAACACGCGCAGAAGTTCATCAAATTCATCCTCGATACCGGCGGGCGCGTCGTCATTCCGGCCATCCCAGCGCCGCAGGCCGCGTTCAAGTTTGCCGAGGAAGCGGTGAAGCTCTCGCTCGATCAGGAAAAGACGGTGAGCGCGCAGGTCAATCATCTCGTCGATCTCGCGAAGTCGGAGAAGGATTACACCACCGATCAATTCCTCCAGTGGTTCGTGCAGGAACAGCTCGAGGAAGTCGCCTCGATGGAAGACCTGCTCGCGATCGTGCAGCGCGCCGGTGAGGGCAACCTGCTGCGCGTCGAGGAGTATCTCGATCGCAAAGGCGGCGGCGGCTCGCGAAGCGGGAGGACCGCATGAGCGACGACGGCTACATCAATCTCACGCGCGACATCGACGCTGCGCAGATCCCGAGCGGCGCGGTGGTCGCGCTGCCGGCCGGCACGGGCGTGCTCGTGACGCAGGCGCTCGGA
>JBGSYE010000220.1:0-5343 GCA_041751075.1 Chthoniobacteraceae bacterium | reverse complement strand
CGTGGCGAGGGTGCTGGCGATGGAGAGGCCGATCGACACGCTGGCAATGGAGAAGCGGCCTGTGGGATCGGTAAAGCGGAGAGGATTGCACCCCGCGTAAAGATAGGGATTGAACGACTGCGGTTCGCGAACCTTGGTTTCGCTCAGGTCGGGTGTGAGGAAGCGACCCGCCGTGGGATCGTAGAAGCGCGCGCGGAGGAAGTAGAGTCCCAGCTCGGGAATGAAATACTCGCCGGCAAACTGAAGCGGGCTCAAGGGAGCCGCAGGTCCAGTGGTACGCGTGCCGTAGGCCGAATAAGCGAGGCGATCAAGCGCGGAGCCGTCGCTGGCTGTCACGAGACGGATGCTCCCCAGCATGTCCTGGTGCAGCACATTGGCGCCGCCTGGGCCCGCGATGGCTACGGGGCCGATGCCATGCATGTAGCGGCGCAGCAGTGCTCCGGAGTCATCGCGCTCCTCCAGCAGCGTGGCAATAGTTGGTGTCAATGGTGTCACCCGTGTCGGAATTTACTCTGTAGATTGAGTTTACAGAGTGCCTGGAACAAATCGGGGGTTCGAATCCCCCCCTCACCGCCAGCCTGCGCAGACGGCGCGATCGGCCGGAAATCAGATTCGTCTCGCTCGCTTGTCCGCCGCGGGACGTTTCGGGCGGCTCCCCGCTTTCGCCTCCGCCCGCGTGCCGTGCAAGCCGCGGCGATTCTTGGGCCCCGCGTGCTCCGTCTTGCAGCGCGCGTGGCTCATGGCTTCACCTTCAAGCCTTCGGCTTTCGCCACTTTCCGCTGCCGCTCATCGAAGCTGAAAAAGACCCGGGCATCGAGGAGCACCGCCGCCGCGACGTGCAAAAGGTCGAGGCTCCGCGTCGCCAGGGTCGGCGTGTAGCGGTCGCTCAGCTCGCGCGCCTTGGCGTGCAATTCCCCGACCGGAAGCGGCGTCTCCACGAATTGCCCGCTCTCGAGGGCAGCCTCGAAGACATCGGAGCAGGCGTCGCGTTCGGCCAGCGTGATGCGGCGTTGATTCACGGCCCGGTTGAGGGCATTGCGGATTTCGAGTTGGGAGAGAGGAGTGAGTGCGAGCGGTTCGTTGATCGCTTCGACTTCCTTCGATGCCACTTCGCTGGTCGTCTCCTCGAGGTATAGCGAGACGATGAAACCCGTGTCCGCGTAGTTCACCACTGGTAGCTCTCCCGCTCCTCGTCAACGATGCTGGGAAACACGGTTGGATTGTCGCCGTGGATTTCCCGACGGATCGCCGCGAAGTCCGGCCACTTGATTTTGCGCGGCTTGGCGAGCGGCGCGGGCACTATGCGCGCGATGACTTTTCCGCGCTTGGTCAGCTCGACGGTTTCCCCTTCCTCGATCCAGCGATAGACGCTGGGGAAGCGGTTGCGGAGGTCGGCCACGGTGGCGGTTTTCATCGTGAGACAAAGATGTCTCATTCTATGCGCCTGGCAAGCGGCGTTTGCGGCCACTACCCGCACAGTCGCACGGGGGTCACTTCGATCGAGCGGGCTCCGTCGCCGACCCAGGTGATCCCATCCTGCACCGTCACCTGCAGGGTCATGGATCGCTGGGCCAGCGCTGCCAGCGCCTGGCTCTGCGCGGCAGGCACCTGCCACACGGAAATGTTTCGGGCTCGGGTCAGCTTGGGTGCGATGCCGCTCCCCCAGATAGCGGTGCTGGCGCTGAAGCTGTAGGCGCTGACCCAGACGGACGCCGATGCCGCGCGGAGCAGGCGCTTCTCGTCGGGCTGGCCGATCTCGATCCAGTGTTCGATGCGCCCGGTGAGATCTTTTTGCCACAGGGCCGGTTCGTCGGCGTCCCACATGTCCCTGGCAAATCCGAGCGCTCCGCGGTCCTCGGTGGCCGGCACATTCAGCGCGAATGCCAGCAGGCGGATGAGCAGCCGTTCATCGGTCTCCGACGGGTGGCGGGCGATCGTGAAGGTGTGGTCGCCATAGACGTTTCGGTCCATGTCGGCGAGTTGCAGGGTGGCTTTGTAGATGATGGCTTTGAGCGCCATGGGTTTTGGGTGCGACTGAGTTGAAGGCCGCGAGCTTTGCGCGGCTCCTCTGCGAATCCAACTCCTTCTGCCAGACTCACTGAACCGGAGTTGAAGCCGACTTCAGACCCACGCTGTTCACGGCGATGACGCGATACTCGTGCTGCTCGCCGGGCCTGGCGGTCGTGTCCGTGAAGCGCATTTCCGCCAGCGGCGATGCGGGAGTGTCGCCGTAGCTCATGCCTTGGAAAAGTGGACGACCGAACTTGCTGGCTAGCTTGTCCGGCAACTGCGCGAGATCCTTCGCGTCGCGCTGGATGATGAATGCCTGCAAGCCACTCTCGAGATCGGCTGCCGCTTCCCAACTTACCTCGATGGCGCCTGCCACTGGCTTTGCCCGCACGTTCGTCGGCGCGGGAGGAGGCGTGGTGTCGCCGGTCGCGCCGGACTTCACGTACTCCGCCCGGAGCTTTGCGAGTCGTTCCCCCGGCAGCCAGCCCGCCTCGGTGAGATCGCCGGTGAAGGATGCGGCGGGCTGCCCCTCGCCGCCGTGCATGGGGGCGAGCCATGCGTCCTTCATCGCAATGGGTCGCAGCGCCTGCGATCGACTGCCGCGCTCTGGAAGCCGTAGCGCGAGGCAGGCGTCGAAGAACGGGATCGCGAGATACCGCGAGTCCCCGCACTCGTGGCCGGTGCGCGGATCGACCGCAAAACCGGCGGGCGCGCCGTGCCCGCGCCACAGCTTGAACATGGCGCGATCCGCGACCCTCGGCGGGCCATGGCGTTTGTCGGCTTCCTCTTTCACGCCGCCATTGAACATCACGGGTACGGCGTAGGCCGCCGGCGTCAGTTGTGGCGCGGGGATTTCGCCCTTCATCCATGCGCCATAGGCCGAGCCGGAGCGGAGCCAGATGGCGGCGATGCGCTCAGGGTGCAACGTGAGCATGAGGCTCGACCAGAAGCCGCCGCCCGAGTGGCCCCACAGGCACCACGGCACTTCAGCGAGCTCCGGATGGCCGGACTGCACGGCGAATTCGCCGAGTGCGCGGAGGTAGGTTTGCGCCGAGCCATTCCGCGGATCGCACCAGAGCCGGCAGTTGTCGCTTTCCGCCTGGTGATACTGCGGGCCGAGGAGCGCGCAATCCCACTTCCGCGCGAGAGCCTGCCAGTGGAGATCCTCCGCCGCGGTGGCCGCGCCTTTGTTGGAGCCTTCGCCGCATCCGTGCTGATGCACGATCACGCCGCGCAGCAGCCGCACGCCGTCCGGGATCCACAGCCGATAGGTCACACCGAGCGTGAGTCCGCCTGGCTCCGTCGAGGGCGGATAGGCGACCTCGAGCGAGCGTCCCGACGCGCCGGAGACGACAGCGAATCCGAGCACGAGGGACAGGAGCAGGCGGGGAAAGGTCATGCGGTGGGTAATCTGCCAACGGACGAAATCGTAGTCGCCGCTTGTCCCGCACCCCCGCGCTGAGTACATGTTTCGCCTCCTCGCCATGAAACTCTCCCTCCCTCTCCTCGCACTCCTCGCGCTCAACACTTCCGCTTTCTCTGTCGCAGACTGGCCGCAATGGCGCGGACCGAATCGCGACGGCGTCGTCGTAGATCCGAAGCACAAACTCACCGCGCTTCCGACCGATCCCAAAGTGCTGTGGAAAATTGCCGCGACCGACGGGCATGCGTCGCCCGTCATCGCGGGCGGCAAGCTCGTCTATCTCGACGGGCAGGATGGCCAGGAGACGGCGCACTGCGTCGATGCGGCCACGGGAAAGAAACTCTGGAGCGCCGCGGTCGGGCCGCTGGTCGAATTCTCGAACTACGGCTCCGGGCCGCGCTGCACGCCGATCATCGACGGCGACCGCGTGTATGCACAGTCGGGCGGCGGCGAATTCCGCTGCCTCGCACTCGCCGACGGCAGGACGCTCTGGCACCTGAGCTTCGCCAAGGACTACGGCGTCACCTTCCTCGGCAATCGCAGCGCCGATCCCGCAGCCAAGGAAACCGCTTCGCGCCGGCACGGCCACAATGGCAGCGGCGTCATCGACGGCGACCGCATCTTCGTCCCGGTAGGCAGCGTGAACGGCGGCACGCTCGTGGCCTTCGACAAGAAGACGGGCAAGGAACTCTGGCGTGCCGGTTCGGACAATACCGCCTACTCTTCCCTCATCGTCGGCACGCTCGCGGGCGCGAGGCAGGTCGTGCATCTCACCGGCGATGCGCTCATGGGCGTGGATGTCGCGACCGGCAAAATCCTCTGGCGCGAGCCCGTGAAGACCGGCGCGAAGCGGCACGCCTGCACGCCACTGCTCGCCGACGACACGGTCACGATCACCTCGACGAGCATCGGCACCATTCGCTTTGGCGTCACGAAGAGCGGGTCCGAATTCAAGCTCACCAAGGTGTGGGAGAATACCGCGTGCAAGACCGTCATCGGCACACCGACGCTTGTTGGGAAGTATCTCTACACCGTCGGCCCCGGTCAGAAGACCGCGCTCACCTGTCTCGACTTCGCGACCGGCAAGGAGATGTGGGCTCAGCCGGGCCTCGCGGATTATGCCAGCATCACCGCGGTGAATGACAAGCTCCTCGTCCACAACTCGAACGGCGAGCTGATCCTCGTGAATGCAAATCCCAAAAAGTACGAGGAACTCGGCCGCACTCAGGTCTGCGGGAAGACTTGGGCCAGCCCCGCGTATGCCGACGGCAAGCTCTACGTGAAAGACGGGGCGAACGTCTTCGCCGTCGTGATCGCGCCGTAGAGCGAGTGTGCCGACAGGCCACTCGCTGCCTGGCGCGAGGAGTAAGCGAGTGGCCTGACGGCACACTCGCTCTACGCGATGATCTCCTTCACCACATGCCCATGCACGTCCGTGAGCCGGAAGTCCCGCCCCGCGTAGCGATAGGTGAGCTTTTCGTGATCGAACCCCATCAGGCGCAGGATCGTGGCGTGCAGGTCGTGGACGTGGACGGGATTCTCGACAGCTTTGAAGCCGAACTCATCCGTCGCTCCGTACACCGTGCCGCCTTTCACCCCTCCACCGGCGAGCCATGTGGTAAAGCCGTAGTGATTGTGATCGCGGCCATTGACCTTGCCGGCGTTCGAGCCTGGAGTCGGCAGTTCGACGGTCGGAGTGCGCCCGAATTCCCCGCCCCAGATGACCAGCGTCTCGTCGAGCATTCCGCGCTGCTTGAGATCCTTGAGCAGCGCACCGATGCCCTGATCGCACTCGCCCGCGAGCTGGCGGTGGCGCTTCTCGATGTCGTCGTGATTGTCCCACGGCTGCCCCGCGCCGTGCCACACCTGCACCATGCGCACGCCGCGCTCGACGAGGCACCGCGCGATCA
>JBGSYE010000219.1:0-3772 GCA_041751075.1 Chthoniobacteraceae bacterium | reverse complement strand
CCACACCACGCGGATTCACTTTGCCACCACGCGATAGAAGACCTTCCTGCCGGGTGGAACCACTTCATCGGTGATCGTGTTCAGCGGCGGCGCGGCGCTGATGTTGTCCGCGATGACCTGCCACGTCGCGAGATCGAAGGAACGTTCGACGGCATACAGCCGCCCCGCCACCGACGCCCATGAGATCATCGCGAGCACGCTCGTCCCGTTGCCGCTCTGCACCACGTTGAATTGCCCCATCTTCAGGAACGAGTTCGCGTCGTTCGGATTCGAGCCCGCGAGATACTCCTGCCGATTCGTGAAGCCATCGCCGTCCCAGTCCTCATCGGCATCCGCGACGTTCGCATCGCTCAGGCCATTCGCCAGCTCCCACGCTCGCGCGAGGCCGTCGCCGTCGTCGTCGATGAAAACATTCAGCGCGAAGAACAGCTCGTTGTTTGTCCGGTCGATGTCTTCGGCGAGATCGTCCTCATCCACCGTCAGTCGATAGGCCACGTCGCCCTCGGGCTGTGCGCCGGCGGGGAGGTCGAGCGGGATTTCCACCGAGTCGCCCGGATTCAGCAGGCTCACTTCCACCGAGGCCAGCGGGTCTGCGCCGGGCGCGAGCTTCGGCCAGAGGCGCAGGCTCGTCGCGGGCGATGCCGGAGCGCCGATATTCTTCACCCGCGCCACCACCCGCACCGAGCCATCACGCAACACCGACCCGGAGACATATTCGAGCTGCAGATCCACGCCATTCAGCGCGAGCGAACTGGTGTTGTTCGTCTCGCTGAATTCCGTGACCTGTCCGGCGGGATCGATCACCGCGTAAGCCGTGCGCGCCGTCGCGGGCGCGGGCACCGTCCACACGATCGACACCTCCTGCTCGTCCGAAGCCTTGAGCCAGCCGGGGAGCGTCAAGGTCTGGAGCAGCGTGCCGCCCGCGCCCGGCGCCCGGTCGTAGAAGGCCACCTGCACATTCTCCACCGCCACATTGCCGGTATTGCGCACGCGGGCTTTCAGCGTCACCGCATCGCCGGGGAGAAAGGTCGCGCCCTCCGCGGTCAGCCCGTCGCCGCCGAAGCCGAGATCCTTCACCAGCGCGCGCCGCGCGGCGAAGAGATCCACCTGGCCCGGCTGCGGCACGCCGGGGATATCCACGGTCCCGCCGCCATCGAGTGCCACCGTCTTCGTCTGCTTCACGATCGCCACGTTGTTGTAGGCCAGCACGAGATTACCCACCGCGTCCCACACCGGCGCGAACGACCGTTCGAGCGCCGCGTCATTCGAGAGCAGCGTGTCGAGGCCCCACGTATTCGACGCCGGATCATAGACCCGGTAGTGCGCATCCGAACCCGCCGCGCTCATCTCCTGCCAGAGCACGAGCACATTGCCGCCGGGACCGAGCGTGAGCGCGAAATCCGCAAAGCCCATCGTCGTCGAATCGGCCCGCACCGCCGCGGGCGCGCCGAGGAAATTGCGATCCATCACCAGATCGTTGCTGCGCTGCCACACCGCCGGATTCGCACGGGGAAAAGAGGCGGCTCCCAGCGCCAAGGGCGCGAAAGTCGATAGCCCAGGCCGGAGCGAACGGAGGCCTGGGTTCGGATGGGAAAAACGTGCGAGCCCTGGAAGGGCGGCACCCGCTCAGTCCCACACGCAGCGTTCGTCAAACGCCACCTCGTGCTTTTTCAAAAGCGCCCGCAGCTCATCCTGAAACGACCGCATCTGATGATGCTCTCGCTGATTGCGAATGTATTCGTGCACTTTGGGCGCGAGAGACTGGCTCACCGAGAACGACGAATACCCATTCTGCCAATGAACTCCGCATACCGCGGCCCGATCGTCTTCAACCACGCCGACGTGCTCGTCTTCGTTTTCTCGATGAGTTGCGCAATGGTGATCGTCCGCGCGAGCGAGCAAAGGATGTGGATATGATCCGGCTCCGAGTTCGTCTGCAGCGAAGGACACCCGAGATTTTCCAGCACGCCGATGGTATAGGCGTGCAGACGTTCCCGGTCCTCATTGACGATCCAGCGTTCGCGATGCTTCGTGCTCCAGACGAGATGGAGCAGCACGTTGGCGAGTGATTGCGGCATGGGCTGAAGGTGCGGTAAACCGCCGTCACCGACAATCCCGCATCGCGCCGGACATCCGCGCAGGGATTCGCCCTTTCAGGGCTTGCCCCTCTCTTCCCGGAAACCCAGGCCTCGCCTCGGCCCGTTGGGCCTCGGTCGGCCTGGGCTTTCGACTTCCGCGCCTTTGGCGCTGGGCTGGTCGTCGATGCATGCGGATCAGATTGGCCGGCGGCGCCCCGGCGATTGCGTGAAGACATCCCACCGGGAGTGTCGATGGACGAATTACGTCGGGCGTGGGAGGTAGGCAGAAGCGATTGACGGACGGACCCGCTCAAGGTTTCACGCGCGCCTCGTTCCCGCTCCAGCGCCAAAAGGCGCGCCAGTCGATAGCCCAGGCCGCAGCGAAGCGGAGGCCTGGGTTTCGTCGCGGAAATGCGTGAGCCCTAAGAGGGCGACACTCGCTCCGAGCGGCAGATAGCCCAGCCCTTTGCCACGCATCGACCGCCCTCAATTCCGGCGCGCCCGCAGTCCAGACGAGATGCTTGTTGGCGCCCGGCAGGAGGCCGGGGCCGAGGTCGCCGGAGAGCGAGACGGCCGGGACCGCGTAGGAGGCTCCGCCATCCGCCGAGACCTGCATGCTCCTGGCCACCGGCGGCACCCCCGCCGCGAGATCGTAATAGCCATCGACGAGTTCCGTCCCCGCCCGCTGCGCCGCCCGCACCTTGGAAACCACCGGCGGAGCCGCCCCCGCCCGCGGTGCCAAGAGCCCCGCGCCCATCCCCGCCAGGAAAACGCCGGCAGCCAATCGCGACGCTGGGAGGTAAGCACGCACCCGCGGAGGCTGGCAAGCGGGCTGGCGGGGAGTCAAGCCCGGGCCGCATCACGGCAGAAACCGGCGGATGAACTCCCGCGGCAACATCGGCTGCAGGCGGTAGCCTGCGCTCACGAGCACGTCGAACTGTCCGTCCTCGGTAATGATCCACTCCGCATCGGCGACGATCGCGCAGTCCACGAACTTGTCGTCATCCGGATCGGCGGAAATGACGCGGAAGCGAAACTGCGGGGAGATTCGGCGGAGATTGCCGTGCCGCACCGCGACGATATCGAGCAAGGAAATAAAATCATGCCAACGCGCCGGGCCGATGCGCGGGGCGACGATTTCTTCGTACTTCAAAAGAATCTCCGTCGAGAGAGCCCAGTCGAAACGCCCGATCGTCCATGTATCGAGGATCACGGAAAAGCGGTGGCGCAAACCGAGCACCGGCAGCACCGCATTGGTATCGATGACGACCGTCAACGATACGGATTCCGGGCACGCTGCTCCCGGATGCTCGCCTCAACATCGGCGGGCTCACACTTGCCAGCCGCATACGCCTCCTCCACGGCCCGGCCGACTGACTCGCGCAGGTGGCGGATTTCGAGATCGAGGAGCTTCCGGCGGATGGTCTCGAGTTCCTCGTCGGTGAGTTGGTCGATGCGCTCATGCACCAAGGGACGCAGGTTTTTCGGATCGACATCGGCCAGCGTGTTCATGGTGGGGAGGCTGCCACGAAGCCGGTGGGTTTCAAAACCAATCTCGCGCGTTCCCACAAACCCAATCCGCGCCCGCATTCCAGACGAGGTGCTTGTTGGCGCCCGGCAGAGGGGTGAGGTCGCCGGAGAGCGAGACGGCCGGGGCCGCGGAGGTGGCCCCGCCATCCGCCGAGACCTGCCCC
>JBGSYE010000218.1:0-7015 GCA_041751075.1 Chthoniobacteraceae bacterium | reverse complement strand
GGGGAGGAATTCATCTACAAGAATGCGGTCACAGGCGAGTTGTGGGGGCAGACCGTCGAAGTGTTTTTCAATCTGGAGGCGCCGGAGATCATCGGCGTGAAGCATCCGGACACCGGCAAAGTGTCCGCGGTTCGCCGTTCCACCACCGTGCCCGTGATGGACGCCGAACCTGAGCAACTCGCCCAGGCTTACCGGGAAAATGCGGAGCACTCTGCGTATCGCCGAGCCCTCTATCGGTCGGTGAAGCCGTACTTCAGCGAGCACTTCATGCAGCGCCCGATCTTCCGCCCGACCTTGCTCGACCGTGAGACTTCGGAAGTGGGCAAGCACTTCCGCGAAAGCGCAGCGGCCGAAAAGGAAGCGGCGAATGAAGAGAAGCGCGTGCGCCGGAAAGCGGTGACGGCTGCGCAGCGTATCGGGATGCCGCTCACCGGTCCGATCACCGACGCCCGGGCACGAGCCGCCGAGGAACTCGCGACCCTGCTGGAAGAAGCTGAATCAAAACCGACTGACGAATGAACACCCGCCGCGCCACCGACGATTCCGAGTTCCGCCAGGAGCGATACATGAGCAGCCCCGAAGTGGAGAGGGGATTGCTAGCAACCTGCGTGGCCTCGCGCGCTAACGCGCTCGACGATCCTGAACACCGCAATCTTGTTTGGTGGGTGCAACGGCTCTCCTGGAAGCCGGGCGGGCTCGACCAACTCGCGGATGAGATCCTTCAGCGATGGCCTGAGCGATTCATCACCTTGAGCATGGAGAAGCTTGGGGCCGGCAAGGGGCGCATCTACTCCATGCCCGACGTGCGCGTCGTGCGCACTGAGATCAAAGACGGGCCTGCATTTCCGCTTCGTGGGGAGGAGGAGGACTGGGGCATTTTCTGCGCTGCTGACGAAATGGACTTGCGAGAGGATGCGAGCTATCGGCGGCGGCGAGCAAAGGCGCTGAACGAAGCGCGGCGGCATCCAAAAAACTATCCAGCCGCAGAATTCGCGGCAGCTTGCCGTGCGGCCGCGTCTGCCAACCTCGGGAAATTCCTTTTCGAGGAAATGTGCCTCAACCCTTCGGTGCAACTGGACGAGCACGCGCTCTGGTATCTGCCCCGGTTGGTCGAAACACTCACCGAACTGCATGATCTCCGCGCCACTGCGGCGACGGGAAGGATTCCCATCACCGTGATCGGGCGGGAGGTGCATGAGGCGTTGGATTATTGCCTGGCGACTCGCGGTCTGGTGGTCATCGACGGTGAGTCGCGAATCGGAAAGACATGGTCCGTACAGCAATGGTGCGATGGCAGGCCCGGCCGCGTCATCTATTTCCAGGTGCCCGAATCAAGCGATGACATTTCGTTTTTCCGCTCTTTAGCCAAGGCGTTGGGAATGGGATCGGGGCGATCTTACAAAGCGAACGATCTCCGCGCGAAGATCGAGGGCGTATTGCAGAGCGGAGACCACATGGTCGTGATGGATGAGGGTCACTACCTGTTCAGTCAGCGCAACGCGAGGAACGCGATCCCCCACCGCATCAATTGGGTGCTCAACCAACTCGTGAACAAAGGCGTTCGAGTGGCGACTGTCACCTCGCCGCTTTTCGCGAAGAGCCAGCAAACGATTGAACGGCACGGAGTCTGGTCTTCGGCGCAGCTCATCGGGAGAATCGAACTGTACAAGCAACTTCCCGACTCGCTGTCAGATGAAGACCTGCAAACGGTCGCGCGGCACTACCTCCCGGAGGGCGATGCAAAGTCCATCCGCACGCTGGTGGCATACGCGAGAAGCTCGCAGAAATACCTTCAGGGAATGGCTGTCGTCGCCCGCCGCGCCTACTTCATCGCGGCGAAGGGTAAATGCTCAAATCCGACCTTTGCGGATGTGGCGCAGGCGCTCCGGGAGGGTGTCGTGCCGTCAGACAGCGCGCTCCAATTCGCCGTGTCCCGCGCCTCCCAGGAGAGCGGGAAAAAGCAGCGCGGAACCGCTCGTGCAACGCGTGTGCAACACGCTTTCCCTGCGCCCGCAGAGCCCGTGCAAGCGATAGAAGACACGCGCCCGCGGACCGCTCCGGGAGATTCACTTTCCGCCTTGGCTTCACACGCTCGGGATACGGGAGCTTCGGTCCTGGCGACATAGCGGCGGTGGATTCGCCGCGTTCTTGAAAGCGCCGCCCCAAGAGGCGGCCCTTTTCGCGTACAGATCCCCCACGGACATTTCGCGAGACAAAATCCGCCAAGTGACCTGCCAACGTACAGTGTTGTAAGTCAGTCAATCAATCGAGAGAAGCGCGCCCGGCGGAAACCCCGCGCGCGTTTCCGTGTGCGGTATCGCGGGCCGGATTGGCGGGAGACCGGAAGCTCGTGGAGGAAAAGGCCGGCTGGCGGGCCCGCAGGCGACGCTCTGCTTGCGGTCGGGATCAAAATCGCTGCTTCTCAACTCCACCCCGGAACGGCAAAGAGGACCGCGACTGCACTGCACCGAAGCTACCTCCCCATTGAAGCCCAACCTATGATCACATCCCTGCGTCTCATCTTTCTCCACCTTGCGCTCGCCTTCCTCGTCTCCGCGCTCGGTCACGCTCAGGAAGCCGTGCGGCTGCTGCCGGAGAAGGCTCTGCCCGTCGATGAAAGCGGCCTGCCCGGCGAGGGGGCGTTGCGCCGCTACGAGGCTTATGTGAAGCGCTGGCAGGAGTCGCGGAGTCGCTGGGCACAGCAGGTCGCTCGCGATCAGAAGGCGGTAGTCTTTCTCGGCGACTCCATCACGCAAGGGTGGGGCGCGGATTTCGGAGGGCGCTTCGCGGGGATGAAGCTCGCCAATCGTGGCATCGGCGGCGACACCACTCGCGGCATGCTCATCCGGCTGGAGGAGGATGTGCTCGCGCTGAATCCGTCGGCCATCGTGCTGCTGCTCGGCACGAATGACATCGAGATCGGTGTCGATCCCGAGGCGATCGGGCGGAACTTCCAAAAGATCCTCGCGGCGATCACAGCGCGACAGCCGGAAGTGCCGATCGTGCTTTGCCGGATGTTTCCGAGTTCGCCGGAGAAGAACCGTCCGCCGCAAACCATCCGTCGCGTCAACGCGCTCTATGAGGCGGCGGTGAAGGGCGACCCGCAGGTCACCGTCCTCGATACGTGGACCCTTTTCGCCGACGCCACCGGTAATGCAAATCCGATCTGGTTCAAGGATCTGCTGCATTTGAATCCCGAGGGTTACGAGCGCTGGGCCGCGGCCTTGCGTCCCATCTTTGCGACGCTCGGCTTCATCGAGACGGAGCCCGACACGTTCACGCCGGAGCTGGGATTCATCAGCCTTTTCAATGGACGCGACCTCACGGGTTGGGGCGTGCGACCCACGCCGCCGCGCAAGCAGCCTGCTCATCCCAGGGCTGACGCGCCGGTTTTCGTCGAGGTGAAGGAGGCCGCCGCATTCGATGGGAAAACCGCCAGCGACGACGGCCGTTACCGCGCGATCAATGGGCGGCTCGTCGTCACCACGCCGCCGGAAGGCCGTCGCATTCAGCAGCTCTGGACGACGCGGGAGTTTGGCACCGATTTCATCCTCAAACTCGAGTTCCGCGCCACGCCGAATGCGGACAGCGGTGTCTTCATCCGCCAGCCGCAGCTCCAGTGCCGCGACTTCCCGCTGGCGGGCCCCTACACCGATCTGAAGAATTACCGCGCGCAGGACTGGAACGAACTGATCGTGACTGTGACCGGCGACAATGCCGTCGCCACTTGCAACGGCGAGCTGCTGACCGACAAATTCCCGGTGCCCGCCACCGGCCCGATCGGCATCGAGGGCGACCGGGGACAGATGGAATACCGCCGCATCCGGCTCAAGCCGCTCGCACCATGAGCGCCGGTGCGGTGGCATGGGCTACCGGCCTCTGCGGTCCTTGGATTTTTTCGGCAGCCATCGGCCTTCCCAAGGTTGCGAATCGTTCAACGTGCTAAATTCCTCCTTCATTCCAAATCCCATGATGTCCCGCGTCTGCCTCACCCTCCTCGCTGCCCTCTTCGCTCAGCGCGCCTCCGCGGCTGAGTCGCAAATCATCCGCATCAAAACGCTCCAGGCGCAGATGCGCTACGACGTGGCGGAGTTCACCGTCACGCCTGGCGTGCCGGTGACGATCATCCTCGAGAATGTGGACGACATGCCGCACAACCTCGTCCTCTTCCAAGCCGGCACTGACGTGGTCGCCGCGGCGAACAAGAACATGGAGCGGCCCGAAGAAGCGCTGAAGCGCGACTGGCTCCCGGAGGATCCGCGGATGATTGCGCACTCGAACATGGTGCAGCCAAAGGCGACCGATGAGTTTAGCTTCACAGCCCCGAAGAAACCCGGGGTGTATCCCTATGTCTGCACCTTTCCAGGGCACGCGCTGAGCATGCAGGGCAAGATGCACGTCGCAAAGCCGGGGCCGGGCCTCACGGACCTGACCTACTCGGTGTATCTCGGCGATTGGAAGAAGCTGCCGGATTTCTCCACGCTCAAGCCGCACCGCGAAGGCGAAGTGCCGGACCATCTCGTGCAGCTCCATTTCGACGACTACAAGAACCAATACGGCGTCGTCTTCACCGGTGGGCTCGAAGCGCCAAAGGATGGAGTGTACACTTTCTTCCTCACCTCGGATGACGGCGCGCGCATCCTCATCGATGGGAATCTGGCTGTGGATCACGACGGCATCCATCCGGCGAGCAGTGTGCAGGAGGGCAAGATGAAGTTGCCAGCGGGCGCGCATCGGTTCCGGCTCGAATATTTCCAGGGTGCCGGGACTTCGAATATCTTCGCGGCGTGGCAAGGTCCGGGATTCGCGGCTACACCGCTGTCCAAATGGGTGCCCGAGAGCTTCCAGGGCGGCACGAAGAAGAAGAAGCAGGATGCGCCGCCGCCGATGCCGCTCACCGTCGGCAAGGAGCCGGTGATTTACCGGAACTTCATCTCCGGCGCGGGTACCCGCGGCCTCGGGGTCGGATATCCGGGCGGATTCAATATCGCGTGGAGCGCCGCTCACATGAATCTCGCGCTGGTCTGGCGCGGCGCCTTCATCGACGCTGGCAAGCACTGGACGGATCGCGGCGGTGGAGCACAACCGCCGCTCGGATTCGATGTCCTCCGGCCCGCGGGCGAACTTTCGCCGCCGCTCGCGGTGCTCGGATCGGTGTCCGGCGAGTGGCCAACGGGCGATCCAAAGGAGCCGCAGGAAGGCTTTGCGTGGAAGGGCTACACGCTCGATGCGCGGCGTTTCCCGACCTTCCTGTATGAATGGAATGGCCTGGAGATCTCGGAGCGGTTCGACGTGGAAGGCGAGGCACTGGCGCCCGGCGGAAAGCTCATCCGCACGCTGAGACTCACCGGCTCGATCCCCGCCAACACCTTCCTCTGCGCCGCGAAGGGTGCGAAGATCCAGCCTGCGGACGGCGGCTTCCTGGTGGAGGACGGCGCCTTCAATCTCGAAGGTCGCGGCTTTGAAAACACCTTCCGCGTCACCGCCGAGGGCGCGCGGGTCGCGGGCAAAAACCTCCTCATCCCGGCGCGGGCCGAGATCAAGATCACCTATGCGTGGCCAGGCAGCCACGCGCACCACTGACCGGAAATTCCAATTAAATCCCGATATCCAAGGGGGAAAAATTTAAAGGCCGCCCGCGTTTGAGATTTGGACGCTGGAGCTTGGGGCTTCACTGGAACTTGGAACTTCAGAACCTGGAACTTTCGCCCGCCCTCCCACCCATCTCATGAAACTCGCAACCCTCTCCCTCTTCCTCCTCATCGTCTGCGTCCGCGCCGCCGATCCGCAGGAATCCGATTACTACAAGATCACCACCTTCCCGACTCCGACGGAGACGGCGCTGGAGGTTAGTTCGATCGAGTTACTCCCCGGCGGCAAACTCGCGCTCGGCACGCGCCGCGGCGAAATCTGGACGGCGAGTAACGTGACCGGCGATCCCGCCGCGGTGCGCTATCAGCTCTTTGCCAGCGGCCAGCACGAAGTCATGGGACTCGCGTGGAAGGACGGCTCGCTCTTCATCACGAATCGCTACGAAGTCGCCAAGCTCACCGATACCGATGACGACGGACGCGCGGATCACTTCATGACCGTCTGCGACGATTGGGGCGTGAGCGGCGATTACCACGAGTATGCGTTCGGTTCGCGTTTCGACAAAGCGGGCGACCTCTGGGTGGTGCTGTGTCTCACCGGCTCGTTCAACAGCCACGCGCCCTTCCGCGGCTGGGCCGTGCGGATCAAGCCGGACGGCACGATGGTCCCGACGTGCAGCGGCATCCGCTCGCCCGGCGGCATCGGCTTCGATGCGGATGGCGAGGTGTACTATACGGACAATCAAGGTCCGTGGCATGGCTCGTGTACTCTACAGCACTTGATCGCGGGCACCTTCCAGGGCCACCCCGCGGGCAATATCTGGTATGAGAAGGCGCCGAACATGGGCGAGCGCCCCATCGATCCGATCCCGGAAGCTTTCAAAGGCGATCGCAAAGGCGACAAGAACGACGCCAGCAACGATCCCGACCGCATGGTCCACGAGCGCGCGCGCATCAGACAACTCGTGCCGCCTGCCGTCTATCTCGTTCACGGAAAGATCGGCAACTCCTCCAGCGCGATCATCTGCGATCTCAGTGGCGGGAAGTTTGGCCCATTCGCAAAGCAGCTCTTCATCGCCGATCAGAGCCACAGCAATCTCAGCCGCGTCTTCCTCGAGACCGTGAACGGTGTGAAACAGGGCGTCGTCATCCCCTTCCGCAGCGGCTTCGCGAGCGGCATCATCGGCGGTCGCATGGACGACGCAGGCCGCGTCTTCGTCGGCGGCAGCGACCGCGGCTGGGGCGCGAAAGGCGGGAAGCCGCATTGCTTCGAGCGCCTTGAGTGGACCGGCCAGGTGCCCTTCGAGATCCACGAAATGCGCGCCCGTGCCGACGGCTTCGAGGTCACCTTCACCCAGCCTGTCGATCCCGCCACCACCGGTGATGTGAAGAGCTACACGATGCGCGCCTTCACCTACGCCTAC
>JBGSYE010000217.1:0-6400 GCA_041751075.1 Chthoniobacteraceae bacterium | reverse complement strand
TGAGCATGATTCAGATTTCGAGGAGTTCCGGGCAGGCGATGCTTTCGGTGGTCAGGAGCGCGCTGCCCCACGCGAGCCCCGGACCGATGGCGCTGAGCAGCGATGTCTGCCAGCCGGAGCGCAGCCGCGACGCAGTGCGCGCCAGCATGGCGAGCGGGATCGTGCCGGAGCCGCTCGCGCCGTATTCCCAGATGGTGCCGTGAAAGCGATCGACCGGCAGGTGCATCTCGCGGCGCAGCGCGATCTCGATCGGGAGCGGGAGTTGTCCGATGAAACACGCGTCCACTTCCCGCGAAGTGAGTCCGGCGGCGGCGAGCACGCGCAGCATGGAAGCCGGCAGCTCGTCGTGAGCGCGTGCGCCGAGGCGCGCGACATCGAGCACGTACTCGCTGGCGAAACGGACCCCGTTCGGATCGGAGAACATCTCGGGCCGCGGCGGATTCCGCACGCCGCCGACCGGCATGTATAGCGCCTCGAAATCCGAGCCATCTCCGCCGGTATCGAAGAAGAGCGGGTCCGCGCCCTCGACATATTCCAACGCGCACACGCTGCCGCTGTGGCCGTGAATCGCCCGGTGAGGAGTGGCGCAGTCCGAGGTCTCGGGAGTCTTCGAGACTTCTCCGGTGAGGAGCAGCGCCTTCTTCAGCGAGCCGGGGCTGAGCATGCTGGCCACCACTTGCAGCCCGTGCAGGAAGCCGAGCGAGCCGCTGGGGAGATCAAAGGCCGCCGCCGATTTCGGAACGCCGAGACGGTGTTGCACGATGATCGCGGTCGCCGGGATGGGATAGTCCGGCGTGAGCGTGGCCATGACCACGAGGTCGATCTCGCTCGGATGCCATTGGAGTTCCGCGAGCAGGGCCCTGGCCGCATCGACGCAGAGGTCGGACTGGCATTGATCCGCGCTCGCCATGCGGCGGAAGGGTGTCTCGCCGCGGCGCTGCGCAACTTCGAAGCGTTCGGCGTTCGGAATTTCCGACCAGGAGAATTCCTCGACCGGTGGAACGGCGACCGCGAGCCCGGCGAAGCGGACATCGGGAATCGAGAGCGTGGGCATATCAGGTGAGACCTCCATCCATGATGAGATTTGTGCCGGTGATCCACTGACTCGCGGGAGCGAGGTAGAAGACGGCGGTATTCGCGACATCCTCCGGCGTGCCGTAGCCGAGCGGGTAGCGGGCTTCATCGGCGGCGACGACTTCGGCGGAGACCTGGTGTGCAAAGCCCTCGACGACCTCGGTCTTCACCATGCCGGGTGAGAGGCAATTCACGCGGATGCGATTGCCGGCCAGTTCGTGTGCGAGCACGCGCATGATGCCGACGATCGCGGCCTTCGATCCGGCGTAGATCGAGTGCCCGCGCGCGCCGATGAAGGCGCCGAGCGAGGCGATGAAGACGATCGAGCCGCCGTTCGCGAGGCGTTTGCTTTTGAAGAGGCGCTGCGTGAGGAAGAGAGGCGCCTCGACGTTGATGGCGTACACTTCGCGGTAGCGCCGCTCATCGCTGAATTTGAAGGGATGCAGCAACGTCACTCCCGCGCAGTGCGCGATGCCATCGATCACGGGGAGCTTGCTCACGAAGGCGTCGCGTTCTTTTTCCTGCACGAGATCGGCAGGGATCGCGAGATGCCCTGTGCCTTCGAGCTTCTCGTAAGTCGCGGCGAGGCGTCCTTCGTTGCGGCCTGTGGCGATGATGCGCGCGCCCATCTGCGCGGCGGTGATGGCGGTCTGCCGACCGAGGCCCGCGGTTGCGCCAGTGACGAGCACCGTCTTGCCGGAGAGAGAAAAGGGATGCGTCATACTTCCACGAGCGGCGGACACACGACGTCCTCCGCCTCCCAGTAAGTCGAAGCCCACGAGAGGCCGACGCCGAAGCCGGACATCACGACCCTCTGCGGCCCGGCGGCGATGCGCTCGCGGAGCTTGGCGGTGATGGTCAGCGGGATGGTCGCCGAGCTGGTGTTGCCGAAGTCGTAGAGCGTCGTCGGCGCCTGCTCGGCCTTGATGCCGATCTTCCGCGCGACCTGGTTGTTGATGAACTGATTCGCCTGATGGAAGACGTAAGCGTCGATGTCGGGCACGGTGCGCCCGGCGAATTCGAGCAGGCGCTTAATCGAGACGCTCACTTCGCGCATCGTGAAGTTGATGATCTCCGCGGCGTCGAGGACCACGTCGGTCTCGCCGCGCGCGCCGCCGCCATTGAGCGCGGCCTTTTCAAAAGACTGCGCGCCGACCGGCTGCCGGCAGCCGCCCGCCGGCACGTAGATGACCTTGTGCCCGCCCCCGTCGCTGCCGACTTCGAAGAAGAGCGGCTTCGTGTTGGGGGCGAATTCCATCGCCGTCGCCGTCGCCGCGTGGCCGAAAAGCACCGCGCTCGCGGGATCGCTGTCGCCGTGCATCTTCGAGACATCCCCGGCGAGGAGCAGTCCACGGCGTAGCCCGGAGGCTTCCAGCAGACTGCCGAGGATGTGCAGGCCGTAGGTATAGCCGGAGCAGCCGAGATTCACGTCGAAGGCGAGGCACGACTTCGACAGACCGAGCCGATGCTGGAGGAGCTGCGCCGTCGCGGGGAAGGGATAATCCGGCGTCTGCGAGACGAAGACGACCGCGCCGACGTGCTCCGCTTTCCACGAGAGCTCTGCGAGCAGCTTCTCCGCTGAGGCCTGGCAGAGATCGGAGCAGCAGAGATCCTTCGGCGCCCAGCGGCGATAGCGGATGCCGGTGTACTTGATGATTTTCTCGCGCTGCTCCTGCGAAAGGACGGTGTAGTCCGAATTGGACACGACCTCCTTTGGGACCGCGGACGCGATGCCCGCGATCCGCACATGGCGCAAGACCGAGAGAGCCATGCGTCAGGCGGCCTGGGCGTGGAGCTTCGAGCAGACGAGGTCGAAGAGGTCGCGCAGCGTGTCGCAGCTCTTCAGCTCCATCCCGGGAATCTGCGCGTTGTATTCGCAGTCGATCATCGCGAGCAGACAGAGCAGCGCGAGCGAGTCCCACTGCGCGAGCAGATGGTATTTCGTGTCGGCGGCTAGCGAGCCAGGTTCGATTCCTTCGATCGCGTTCTCGAAGTGGCGGATGAATTGTTGGATTTCCATGGGATATGTTGGTTTGCGGTGGCGTTGGGTGAATCGATGGCACTGCGGTAGGCGGCGTGAAAGGCGCAGATGCGTTCCTCTTCATCGCTGAGCACACCGGCGGTGTGCTCGAAGCCGACGCCGTGCTGCACCTCCTCGCAGATCGCGGCGTCCTCGGCGAAAATCGCGCGGACGAAGTCGGCGGCGGATTGGTTAAACTGCTTCTTCAGTGCGGCCTCCATCTTCGTGAGTTCGCCGAGACCATTCGTGGCGAAGAGGAAGCTGGTGAGCTGCGTGGTCTGCTCGTCGATTGGCAGGATGCGCTGGATCGAAAATGAATCGCCGCGCGTCGAGGCGAGGACGAAGCCGGGGAAGAAGTAGTAGTGCCGGTAGCCGTCGAGCTTCTGCGGACGCCCGGCGAGGAACTTGTAGGTGCGATCCATGCGCGCCGAGACCTCGGGATTCAGCGGCGAGAAGACCGCGGAGTTCCGCCCGGCGAAGTCGAAGAAGCTGCCTTGGGCCTTATGCGTCTCATGCGACCCATTTGACTCATCGGTGGATTTCGTGAGCCCCGTCATGCCGAGCTTGCGGATGGTCGTCGGGTGGACGCAATCGACGTGGTAACCCTCGAGCGTGTTCTCGACCACGAGCTTCCAATTCGCCTTCACCACGTAGTCCGTATTCTCGACGAGTTCGCCGCAGGCTGAGGCAAGATGCGCCAGCGGCATCGCGTATTCGGAGAGCTGTTCGTCGAAGTCGTCCGCGGCCAGCGTTTCACCGGCGTGCTCTTTCTTGATGAAGATGAGCGCGCCGACCGTGCGGACGTGCCAGCGGCTCAGGCGATAGTCGCACAAGGACGCGGGCGTGATCTCGGAGATGAGTGGCTTGCGCGGGATGGCGTAGGGCAGGCCCTCGGCGTTGTAGATCCAGCCGTGATACGGGCACTTCAGCGGACGATTGCCGGACTGCTCCGCGTGGATGCGCGCGAAGCGATGGCTGCAGACGTTGTTGAAGGCCTTGATCTCGCCGTGAAAATTCTGAAGGACCACGGACACGCCGCAGATCTCGATGCGCCGGAAGTCTTCGTGATTTGGCAGGTCGAGTGTGGTGCCGGCGAAGAGCCAGTTCCGCAGAAAGATGCGGTCGCGTTCGAGGGCGAAGGTCGCGGGATCGCAGTAGCTGGCGGGTGGGATCAGCGGCGTCATCGTCAGTCCTCGAAGAAGTACAGACAGGTGTCCCAGCGCTCGAGATTGTGGTGCCGCAGGCCGATGCGGTAGGCGGGATTGAGCGCGCGTACCAAGCGGATGATCTCCACGAAATCCGTCGCCCGATGGTAGGCGGACACGGCGATTTTCGGGCGGGCGGAGGCAATGAGTTGCGAGCCGCCTTTGAGCGCATCGACCTCGAAGCCTTCGATGTCCATCTTCAGAAACGTCGGCTCGAAGTTCACGAAGTCGTCGAGGGCGTCGAGTTCCACCTCGCCCGCGCCTTCGAGCACCCGCCCGCCGTGGCCGCCCTCATGCTGGAAGGCGACGCGATCTTTCCGCGCGCCGAGCGCTTTGCCGAAGATCTGGATGCGATCGTAGGCGGGCAGCCCGAAGTAGCGATCCTTGATCGCCTGGAGTTTGGGCAGGTTCAGCGTGTCCGGCTCGACGAGACAGGCGTGCGCGAAGCGGTTCCCGGTGATGCCGAGAAAGTGCGTGATGCTTTCTCCGATCGACGCCCCGCAATCCACAAACGCTTCATCGGGCCCGAGGCGAAAGAGGCCCGAGCGAAAGTAGAGCGTCTCGTAGGGCCGCGCGGCGTGCAGGTAGTGCTCGGCGTCCGTGGTGAGATGGAAAAGGAGCACGCTGTAGAGCGTCTCGCGCGAGGCGTCGTCGCAGAGCGCGTCCTCGAATTCGAGATAGTCGTCGAGGTGATCGCGAATCTGCGGACCCCAATCGCGGCAGCGGAAATCGATCTGCGCGAGATCGAAGTAACGCACGCCCTGCTCGAAGGTGAGCAGTCGAAAGCGGAACTCCGACGCGAGCGAAGCGAAGTAGCGGCGCGAGAGATCCCAGCGCGACGCATTCACGCAGACCAGATCGGGACAGCGCGCGGAGAGCGTGAGCAGCTCGACCGAAGAGATGCAGCGCACGCCGGCAATGACCTGGCCGACTTTGAAATCATCGACGATGGCGATCACGTTCAAGTGCCGGGCGGCCTCGATGAAGATGCTGGCGAAGTGATTGCTGCCCAGGAGCACGATGGGATCGCCGCTGGTTGAGGGCCGCTCATGGGTCCATGCCGGCAGACCGGCGAGGAGATTGTCGCAGCTTTGCCGATGGGCTTCGAGCAAGGCGTCGCGGAGGGGTGCGTGGAGCGTATTCATGAGGCCGGTGCGCACCAGCGAAGCCACATGTCGCGAAAGGCGGATTCGAGCTGGCGGGTGTAGGTGGAGCCGTCGCCGAGATGCGGCTCGAGGCGAGCGCGCAAGGTGCGACGCCATTCCGCGAGGCGGTGGAAATCGGAAGCCGCCTCGATGGTTTTGCGGATGTAATCCGCGCTGTTCGCGGCGACGAGCCGCGAGAGGCCGAGCGGGCGGAGGAGGGCGCCACCCGCGCGGCCGCTGGTCTGCGCGGAGTCCACGGTGACGAAAGGCACGCCCATCCAGATGGCGAGGATGCCGGTGGTGCCGCCATTGTAGGGGAAGGTGTCGAGGAGCAGATCGACGCGGTGATGCAGCGCGAGGTATTCCAGCAAGGGCTGGCGTTCGAGGGATTCGATGCGGGCGCCGTCGATGCCGTCTGCTTCGAGCTGTGACTTGATGCCATTGCCCGCGCGACCGACGACGAGCAGCCGCGAAGTGGGGAGCGCCTCGAGGATATCCGCCCACGCCGCGACGACCTCGGGAGTGACTTTCGCCAGGTTGTTGAAGGCGCCGAAGGTGACGTGTCCGTTGGTGAGCGCCGGCAGTTCATTCACCGGCGGACAGGCGGCGGGTGGGTGGAAAGTGGCGGCTCCGGCAGGCAGACGCACGAGGGTCTCGGTGCTGAAGGTTTCGCTCGTGCCGGGCGGATCGAGCGTCACGTCGGTGATGCGGTAGTCCATCGCGCTGAGCCCCGTGGTGTGCATGTAGCCGATCATCGTCACCTGAATCGGTGCGGGCTTGCGGGCAAAGGTGAGCAGGCGGTGCCGCGCGGTGTGGCCGGAGAGATCGACGAGGATGTCGATCTCATCACGCCGGATGCGGTCGGCGAGGGCGTCGTCGTCGAGCGTGGCGATTTCGCGCCAGTGGGGGACGAGTGCGCGGAGGCGGGCTGTCATCGCGTCGTTGCCGACCTGGTT
>JBGSYE010000216.1:0-3643 GCA_041751075.1 Chthoniobacteraceae bacterium | reverse complement strand
CCCAACACTCGCTCTACGCCACGAGGCGAAGATTCGGGTCGATGTCCGATGTGAGCGGACTCGTTTCGCCGCGGGCCAGCATCAAAGCAGCGGCGTAGCCGATCATCGTGGCGTTGTCGGTGCAGAGCGCAGGGCTGGCGACGAGCAGGGTGAGACCGCGACGGGCACAGGCGGCGCCCATTTTTTCCCGCAGCCGCGAGTTGCAGCTCACGCCGCCGCTGAGTGCGATGACCTTGCGGCGCGTGGCGGCGGCGGCGCGCACGGTCTTCGCGACGAGCACGTCCACGACGGCCTCCTGGAATGACGCGCAGAGGTCGGGCAGATGCGGGTTCTCCAGCTTGGGAAGCAGATAACGCACGGACGTCTTCAGTCCGCTGAAGCTGAAATGAAAGTCGCCGGAGTCGAGCATGCTGCGGGGAAAATCATGGCGCGCGGCGTCGCCTTCCCGCGCGAGCCGATCGACATTCGGTCCGCCGGGATACGGCAGGCCGAGCAGCTTCCCGACCTTGTCGAAAGCCTCACCCGCGGCGTCGTCCCGGGTCTGGCCGAGCAAGTGATAGCGCCTGTACGCCTCGATCTCCACGAGCATGGTGTGGCCGCCGCTGACGATCAGTGCCACCGCCGGACGCACCCCTTCCCCCGTGCCGAAAAACGGCGAGAGCAGATGCCCCTCCATGTGATTGATCGCGAGGAAGGGCTTGCCGAGCGCGACGGCGAGGCCCTTCGCCGCACAGGCGCCGATCATCAGCGACGTAGCCAGGCCGGGACCCGATGTGGCGGCGAAGGCATCGACCTCTCCGACGCGCACCGCGGCCCGACGGAGCGCGCACTCGATCACGGGCTTCAAAGTGCGGAGGTGATTGCGCGACGCGACCTCGGGCACCACGCCACCGTATTGCGCGTGCAGCGCGATCTGCGACGCGACTTCGCTCGCGAGCAGCGTCTCGCCGCGCAGGACGGCGACCGCCGTTTCATCGCACGAAGTCTCGATGGCCAGGATCGTCGCGGACTCGCCAGCAGCGGTCACTTCTTCGCAGCGCGATCGGAGTAGATCAGCACGCCTTTGAGCGCATCCACGGCGCGCTCGAGTTGCGTGTCGCGAAAGTTGGCAGTGTCCTTGCGCACGGTTTCCTCCGGGTCATCCTCGCGGCGCTGCGCCATCAACTGGCGTTCCTGCTCCGAGGTGAGCGTCGCGCGGATCGTCGGTTCGACGCCCTTCTCGTGGATCACCTGTTTGCTGGGCGTGTAGTACTTCGCCGTCGTGAGGCGCATCGCGGAGCCGTCCTGGAGCTGGATCACGCTTTGCACGCTCCCTTTTCCGAAGGTCGTCTCACCGACGAGGATCGCGCGGTTCAAGTCCTTGAGCGCCCCGGCGACGATCTCCGAGCCGCTCGCGCTGCCATTATTGATCAGGATGGCCACGGGATACTTCGGGCGCTGCTTGATATTCTCGCTCGCTCGGTAGGAGCGGCTCTGCGACGGCGTCCGGCCCTCGGTCGAGACGACCAGCGTCTTCGGCGGCAGAAACTGGCCGGCGACATCGACGGCGGAGTTCAGCAGGCCGCCGGGGTTGTAGCGGAGATCGAGCACGAACGCCTGCATCCCCTGCTTCTCGAGATCGTCGAGTTTCTTCGCGAGTTCGTCGGCGGTCGGCACGTTGAACTGCGTGATGCGCGCATAGCCGATCTTGAATGCGCCGCTGCCGTCCGATGGCAGGATCTTCGCGTCCTTCACGCTGGTAACGCGGATGTTTTCGCGGATGAGCTTGTAGTCCTTCACCTCTTTGGTGGCCGGGCGGAGGATGGTGAGCGTCACCGCCTGGCCAGGCTCGCCGCGCAGCTTGTTGATGGCCTCGCCGAGCTCCAACCGCTCGGTGGAGACGCCGTCGATCTTCACGATCCGATCGCCCGGGAGCAGTCCGGCGCGGAAGCCTGGCGTGTCCTCCATCGGCGAGACGACGACGAGGTTGCCGTCCTTCTCGGTGACCACGATGCCGAGCCCGCCGAAGCGGCTGTTGGTGTCGTCCTGCATGCCCTTGAAATCCTTTTGCTGCATGAACTGCGAATGCGGATCGAGGCTGGAGAGCATCCCCTTCAGCGCGGCGTGGGTGAGCTGCTCGAAGCTCACCTTTTTCTCATCCACATAGTCCTGCCGGATGAGCTGCAGGGCGCGGGCAAAGACCGCGATGTTGGCGTATCCGTCGTCTTCCTTTTCCGGCGCGCCCACCGCCCGCAGCGCACGCACGCCGAGTCCCGTGGCGAGGACGGCGAGGAAGACGGTGGAAAAAAGAAGGCGCCGAAATTTCATGGGCGCACACGCTAGCACGCGCCGCTGGCGTGTCCACGCCGCGCGGCGACGCAGTCACTTTCCCACCGACCACCGCACGGCATGGGCGATCCAGCCTTCCATGCCTTCCGTCTGCTCCGGATGTGGGCTGGAGATGAGGACGCGGCCCTTGCCGAAGGCGCCGCGGGCCCACGCCGGGCTGTCGATCATCACGCCTTTCGGGGTGTCGTTCTCGGCGAGTTCGGTGCGGAAGATCGCGAGCGGCTCGTAGTCGGGCACCTCCGCGCGGCCGGCGGGCTGGATGATGGGGCCATTCGCGTAAAGGATTTCGGTTTCCTTTGCCGGCGTGCCGGTGGTCTGCGCACCGACGGGCGTCACCTCGATCTTCACCTCCCCTTTTCCACGTCTCCACTTCGAGGAGACGGTCTTCGCGTCGAGCACGCCCAGGCTCCAGCTAAAGCCCGAGCACGCGAGATACGCACCGGCGCAGACGCCGACGTATCCGCCGCCTTTTTCCACGAAGTCGCGCACCTGCTGTTTGCCCGCATCCCCGAGTGCCGCGGCCTGCTTGCTGCCGCTGCCGCCGGTGAAGACGACGGCGTCGTAGTCCTTCAGTACGCCCGCTGCGATGTCGGGAGCTTTCACGATGGTCACGCGGAAGAGCTTGTCCGCTCCGAGTTGCTCCGCGACCGTGGGCACGCCTTTGCCAAAGGAGCCGTCGTCGTCGAAGAGCGCGACACGAATGGGACCGGCATCGTCGGCAAAGCCGATGCTGCAGAGCGCGATGAATGATGAAGCGGTGGAGATAAGGGTGCGTTTCATAGGGAGCGAAGGGATGAGAACATCCAACATCCAACATTCAACATCCAACATTCAAGACAGCGCGGCGACCTGGCCCGTCAGCTTGCGGGCAAGGTGTGCGGCTCCATTGGATGTTGGATTTGAGTGTTGAGTGTCTCGGGGTGCGATCAAACCCGGACTGTGGGCATTCAAACCCGGACACAGTGCGATCAAAGGCGGACGGGCGTTAAAGGAGCGCAGCCTCTTGCGGGGCAGGTTGCGGGGATGAAAACTACCGCCAGCTCCACTCCCGCCATGCGGCTCCTTTCGTTCGTGATGTCCTGCGCCGCTTCCGCGCCGGGAACCTCTCCGCGGCGGACGCCGGGGCGGATCTCGGCTTGGGCCGCACCCGTTTCAACCAACTATACAGTTCCTCTCGCCGCCTGCGCCCAGCGCCGCGCCGCGCATTGGAGCCCGGCCGTTTCCGGCGGCAACCATCGTGCGCCATTGCCGGCACCGGTCGCGGCGACTCTGCGCAAGCTGCTGACGGCCGCACCGCCTTGTTCCTACAGCCTCG
>JBGSYE010000215.1:0-4427 GCA_041751075.1 Chthoniobacteraceae bacterium | reverse complement strand
GACGCGGATGCGGCGAAGGCGCGTCGGCTCGTGGATGGGTTGCTCTTGCTCTCCCACATCGGCGGCGTGCCGGGTTTCATCGCGCGCGGCCCGGCCATGGATGGCAGGACCACGTATCCGCTCGGCTCGAACGATCAGACCATGCCGTGGTTTTACGGGCTGTGGCGTTTCGTGCGGAGCGGATTGGCGGATGAAGAATTGCGCCAGCGCATCGTCGCGAAGATGACGGAGGTGGCGGACGTGCTCGAAGGCACCGGATGGAAAATGCCCGCGCTGCCGCCGTTTGGTTTTCGCGGCTCGTTCGCCGAGCCGGGCTGGGACGGCGCGCCGCGCCTGCTCTTTCTCCAGAAAGCCATGCACACGCTCACCGGCGTCGCGAAGTGGGCACGGCATTACGAGCGCAGCCTCCACGAAACCGAAGGCGCGCGGAAAAAGCCGGGCACCTCGACAAGCCGCCTGCAAGCCTGCGAGGCCGGTGTCCCCTCGCGCCCGAAGCCGCAGATGTGGACCGGCTCCGTGTCCAATGCCTGCCTGCGCGAATTGTGGGAACTGGAGCGCGACGAAACCCTCCGCGCCAGCTACGCGCGCGGCTTGAAGGCGAGCGCCGAGTTTGCCGCGAAGGAAAAACTCCCGCTCGCGCGCGACTTCAATCCCGATAGTGGCAAGGCTTACGACGGCGACTGGCGCAAGCTCAACCATCTCTGGCGGCCACAGCAAAGCTCCGCCGAGGCGAGCGACGTATCCGAGCCGCAGCGTGAGTTGAAGAACAAGCTCTCCCCGCGCTTCGGCGAGGAGGCGCGTAGCGTGCGCGAGTCCGCGTTCGCCGCGTGGATCATCACGCTCTGTCCCGATCCCGAAATCGTGGCCCGTCACCGGGCCGCCATCCTCGAAACACTCGCGCTCCATCCCTTCGACCGCCTGCACCTCTCCACCTTCTTCGCGCTTGAGAGCGCGTGGTGACGGCTGCCGTCCTGAACTACGATTTTGTCCCCCATGAAAACCATCCCGCTCACCCGTCGTGCATTTCTACAACACAGCGCCACGCTCGTGGTCGCCGCGAAAGTGCCCTCACTCCACGCCGCATCAGCCAATGACGCCGCGAAGGCTGCCGTGGAACTCGCGCACGCCGAGTTGTGGCGGCGCTTCGTGGACGAATACGACGTGCTGCTCGACTTCACCGATCTCGACGGCTCGGTGAGCCTGCCCACGCCGGAGGAATGCCGCGCGGGCAAGCCGAACGCGCTCGGCTGGTGGGCGCCGAATGAGAACGGCGCAATGTTCAACGGCCTCTACCTCGACGGCGCGGTGAATCGCGCGCTGCACACCAAGCGCGATGACGACAAGGCCAAGGCGCGGCGCCTGGTCGAAGGTCTGCTGCGTCTCGCCGAGTGCAGCACGGTGAAGGGCTTCGTCGGGCGCGGCTTCGCCACCGATGGCAAGACGACCTGGCCGCTGGGATCGAATGACCAGACCGGCCCGTGGTTCTACGGCCTGTGGCGTTATTTGCAGAGCGGCCTGGCCGATGACGCGCTGCGCCTGCGCATCGTGGCGAAGTTCACCGAAGTGGCGGAGGTGCTCGTGCAGACGGGCTGGCGCATGCCTGCCGAGCAGCCGTTTGGCTTCCGCGGCTCCTTCGCCATTTTTTCCTGGGCCGGGGCGCCACGTTTGTTGTTCGTCTGCAAAGCCATGCACCAACTCACCGGCGCGGCGGTGTGGGACGAGCGCTATCGCAGCGCATTTACCGAGCTGCCGAAGGAAGGCGGCGCGAACCGCCTCGCCCTCTGCGAGCGCGGCATGGTCTTCGAGAAAAAGAGCGAGGCAAGAACGGGGCGCGCGACTTGGACCGGCTCATGCGCCGCCGTCGCCCTGCGCGCACTGTGGGAGATGGAGCGCGATGAGTCCCTGCGCGCCAGCTACGCCAAAGGTCTGCGTGCCACGGCCGAGATGGCGGTCGCAGGCATGGCGCTACGGCAGGAATTCGATGCCGCCAAAGACCTCCATTACGAGAGCGACTGGCGGAAGATCAACACGCTGTGGAAGCCGCAGCAGACCATCAAAGAAGCCGAGGAAGTCGCCGCGCTCCAGCTCCGGGAGATCAATCGCCTCTCTCCCGCCCGCCACGCCGAGTTGCGCACCGTGCGTGAGTCCCTATTCGCCGCGTGGGTCGTCACGCTCTGCCCGGATCGCGAGTTCGTGAAGCAGCACGAGCCTGAGACTCTCGCCACACTCGCCCACTTCCGCGCGGACAAGCTGCGCTACGTCTCCTTCTTCCCGCTGGAGAGCGCGTGGTGGCGATTGCAATCGTGATGCACTTCCTTCCTCCACCATGAAACCCATTGCCCAACTCATCGCGCTCGTCGCGCTCTGCAACGGTCATCTCATCGCCGCTGACCTCGTCCTCGTCGGCAAAGACACCGTCCCCACGCCCATCATCGCCTTCAAAGACGCGCCTCCGCGCACACGCGATGCGGCGGTGACGCTGGCGGATTACATCGAGAAAATCTCGGGACAGAAGCCGGCGGTGATGGATGGCGAGCCGCAGTCGGTGCCGGATCGGGCGATATGGGTTGGTTATCAACCCGCGCTCAAGACGCTGTTTCCGAAAGCTGATTTCGACTTCAAACACGCGGAAGAGACGCTCATCCTCGCGAACGAAAAGCATCTCGTCATCGTCGGACGCGACCGCTGGGATCCGGCGCGGCTCGACGTGATGGGCGGCGACGGGCCGATCAAAGGCAAGCAGCAGGAATACGGCACGGTGAACGCGATCCACACCTTCCTGCAGGACCAGCTCGGCGTGCGCTGGCTGTGGCCGGGTGAACTCGGCGAGGATCTGGAGAAGCGCGAGCGCATCGCCATCGCAGCGCCGTTTGAGCAGCGGCATCATCCGCAGATTCGCTCGCCCGGCGGCGTGTTCAATTTCTCGAGCCTCGGCAACAAGGGCTACGGCCGCGCGCACGAGTGGACGCTGCGCCAGCGGCTCCAGCTCGATTCGATGGAGATGAGCGGCGGGCATGGCTTCGGCGACTGGTGGGAGCGCTATCACGAGAAGCACCCCGAGATATTCGCGCTCCAACCCGACGGCACGCGCAGCGCGTTCCCGAATCCGCGCAGAGTGAAACTCTGCATGTCGAACCCGAAGATGTGGGAGCTGTGGCTGGGGAACGTGGCGGAGCGGCTTGCGAAAGATCCGAACCTCACGGTCTTCAACGCCTCGCCGAACGACGGCTGGGCCAGCGGGCACTGCGTGTGTGCGAACTGCACGGCGTGGGATGATCCCGACGGCGAACCGCGCGTCTTCATCTGGCACAATAAGAGCGAAAAGCATTTTCACCTTTCCGCGCCTCTACACCGATGAGTTGCTGCGCGAATCTCAGGCGCGCCTCGATCGCGCGGCGGCGGCGGCACCGGCGAATTCGCTACACGCAAAACGCGTCGCGTTCGTGCAGTCCGGGCTGACTTACACGCGCATGCAGATGGGGAACATCCGCCTGATGGAACGCTACTGGAAACAGAAGGACGACGCGCTCACCGCGCAGGTGCGCGCGAACTGGAGCGCCATCGAGAAGCTGATCGCAGGGAATCCGTATGCTCTGAATTGGGGTCCGATCCGTCCCGGCACAGAGCGCACCGCCGGCCTGCACCCCGACCACGCGCCCGCGAAAACGAAGAAGCCGCGGGCAAACGATCTCGACCTGAACTGATTCTCTCCGCCGATGCTCCGCTGCCTCCGCCATCCGCTCGTCCTGCTCGCGCTCGCCACGCTGGATCATGCTCCCACCCTCCGCGCCGAGTCGCTCACCAACTCGATCGGCATGAAGCTCGTGCGAATCGAGCCGGGCAGCTTTACGATGGGGCAGGATGGGCCGGCGGCGGACTACAAGGTGAAGGATCACGCGGCGAAGTTCGACGATGCGGATTGGGACGAGAAGCCGGCGCATCGAGTGACGATCAGCGCGGCATTTTCCATCGGCGCGACGGAGGTGACGTGCGGGCAGTATCGGCAGTTCGCGTCGGTGAAAGGTGCGGACGACGACGCGGTGAAGGGCGTGAGTTGGGACGACGCGGTGAAGTTCTGCGCGTGGCTCTCGGCGAAGGAAGGAAAGACGTATCGGCTGCCGACCGAGGCGGAGTGGGAGTATGCGTGCCGCGCGGGGACGACGACGCTCTTTCCCACGGGCGACGCCGACTGGTCCACCAAATTCAATTTTCTCGAACAGCACCTCAACCTCGTGGGAGAGGCCGAACCCAGCGCCCGCAAGCGCCGGGTGAAGGCACAATGAAGGTGTGACCGCTTCACCATAGGGCGCCATGCAACTCACTGAAACGGACCGCGGAATCGAAGTGCGATCTTCCACTTACCGGCTGCTGCTCGAACGCTTCGGCGGATATGCGGTGCGTGAGGTGGAACTTGCGGGCGTGGGCCG
>JBGSYE010000214.1:0-3207 GCA_041751075.1 Chthoniobacteraceae bacterium | reverse complement strand
GGTGGCCACGCCGCCATCGCAAATCGCATCCACGACGCCGTCGCCTTGACGCGCCTCTTCCGCACCCACGGCTTCGCCACCGATCTTTTCGACGCCACCGACACTTTCCACTGCCGCATGTATCAGCGCGCCGTCGATGTCTGGCACGGCTTCGCGAAGAACGCGCACGAGGGCCTCGGCTCAGCGGCGCTGATCGTGCCATCCACGCTGCTGCTGCTCGGCGGCCAGGTGCTGCCATTCATCCTGCTCGCATTCGCGCCGTCCGCGCTCGCGCTCATCGGTTCCGTCGCCGCCCTGCTCCCGCGCCTCATCGCCGTCTCGCGCTTCCGTCAGTCGATCCTCGGCGCGCTGCTCCACCCGCTCGGCATTTGCGCGCTCGTCGCGATCCAGTGGTTCGCATTCATCCGCTCCCTCCGCCGGCGCCCCGCCGTGTGGAAGGGACGCTCGTATTCCCCAGTCCACACCTCATGAGACTCTCGCTCATCATACTGATCGCATTTCACGCCATCGCCCTCGCCAGGCCGCCGGAAAAGCTGAGCGATTTCGAACTCACCGACCAGGATGCGAAGACCCGGAGCTACCGGTTTCCAAAACCAAAGGTCACGGTGATGACCGTCGCAGATCACAAGGGCGCCGATCAGCTCGCACCGTGGATTCAGGCGCTGCACTATCGCTACGCGAAGCGCATCGACATCGACGGCGTGGCCGATGTCTCGATGATCCCGAAGCCCTTTCACGGCATGTTCCGCGAGGCCTTCCGCAAAAAGCTGACCTACTCCGTGATGCTCGATTGGAGCGGCGCGGTGGTGAAGGAATTCGCCTACACCAAAGGCGTGGCAAACATCTACGTGATCGACCGCGACGGACGCATCGTAGAACACGTCACCGGGCCGATGGATGGTGCGGCAGTGAAGGATGTTTTCAGGGAGATCGACCGAACAGTCGCAAACCCATCGCCCAAATGATCCCTTCTTACTGCCCCGCCCGTAGTCGCCTGCTCCACGCGCAGGATCCCGTGATAGCGAGTGCCAGAGGGGATTCGCGGCGGCTGTGGTGAGCGATCGTTCACAAAAGAGAACCCACCTGAGCCCGGCGATACTCGCCCGGCGTCTGCCCGCGCGATTCCTTGAAGGCGGCCTGAAGATAGTGGCTGTGCGCAAAGCCGGTCTGCGCGGCGATCGTCTCGATGGTCAGGTCGGTCTCGCGGAGCAGGCGCTCCACTTCGCGGAAGCGGACGCGGAGGATCTCTTCCTTCGGCGAGCGTTTGAGTGCGGACTTCATCCGGCGATCGAGCGTGCTGCGCGAGGCATTCAGCTTGCGGCAGAGTTCGTCCACATTCAGCCCGGTGCCGGCGCCTTCGCGGATCAACCGTGCGGCGTGGGCGACGAACGGATCGTTGATGACGAATTCATCCGACGAACTGCGAACGACGATGCCCTTCGGCGGCACGAGCACTTCACGCGGGCGCGGTTTCGCTCCACGCATGAGCCGCTCGAGCATTCCCGCTGCGGCGAAACCCACGGCGTCGCCGTCGAAGCGCACGCTGGTCAGTGGCGGCGTGGCAAAGGTGCAGAGCGTCTCTTCATTCTCGGCACCCACGACAGCGACCTCCTCCGGCACGGCGATCCCGGCGCGCTGGCAGGCTTCCAGCAGACGCACGCCGAGCTGATCATTGGCAGCGAAGATGCCGACCGGCTTGGGCAATTCCCCGAGCCACGCGATCAGCCGCGCCTGGCTTTTCTCCCAGTCCACCGCGCTGTCCGAAGTCGTCTCCGGGAGCAGCGAGCAGCGCCCGCCATCACTCTCGACGGTGCTGGCGAAATTCCGCACCCGTTCGACGAAGAACTGCTCGGTGTGCAGACTGTAAGCCGCGAAGTGCCGGTAGCCGCGCTCCTGGAAATGCTCGGCGACCATCCGCCCGATGAAGCGGTTGTCCATGCCGACGGTCGGCCGGTCGCCGCCAAACTTCGTCGATCGCAATTCCACCGCCGGCAGCCCCGTCGCGGTGATGAGGTCGGACATCTCCTGCGTGAAGGTGCGCGTGAGAATGCCGTCGCCATCCCAGTGCCGCAGCCAGGACGGTGGCGAGGAATCCAGCGCGCGCAGCTCGAGAAAGGTGGACCACGGCCCGTGCTCCGCGAGATAGCGGCGCACCCCGGCGAGCAGTTCGCGCGTGTAGGTGCGCGTCGTCTCGATGAGGAGCGCAACGCGGGGGATGCGGCGGCGGCGGGCGGGCATGAAGTGGGCGAATGCGGGCGGCTGGCGAAAAACCTGAGCTTCCAGGATCATACCGGTCGCGGCCTCCGCAGCCAAGAGATCAGGCTCTCGGTGACGCTACGCCCTCGCCAATCCGTGGAGCAGCCATAGTCCCGCGGTGCGTGCGCGGCGCTGCGACCGCTACATGACTCTCCACAAAAGAATCTCTTGGAAATGCAGAGGGCAGGAACATCGTTGCAACCGACGCCTGACGCGATTTTCAGACGGCCAGCGAAAAAACCCAAACCATCCCGAGATGTCCCGAGTCGCAATCTATGAGGCGGTACTTCGGACCGGGCTCGATGAAATGTGGAGATGCCAAAACGGGAGTCTGACGAAAAACCTGAGGTATTCTGCGGCATACCCGTAGTGACGCGGTCCGCCAAACGGTCAGGATTCGGTCGTGAATTCCAAAGTTCTCATCATCGTCGGCGACGCCACCGAAACCGTGGACACGCTTTATCCCTACTTCCGTCTCATCGAAGGCGGCTACCAGCCGGTGGTCGCGGCGCCGGAGAAGCGCACCTACCAGATGGTGCTCCACCAGGTGAAGCCGGGGTGGACGATCACCAAGGAGTGGGAAGGCTACGCGATCGACGCGGACATCGCCTTCAAGGACATCACGCCCGAGGAATACGCAGGCATCTTCTTCAGCGGTGGCCGGGCGCCGGAGTACCTTCGGGAAGATGAAGACCTGCTGCGGATCACGCGCTGGTTTTGGGAGAACGAGAAGCCATGCGCGAGCGTGTGCCATGGCGTCGAGATCCCGGCGCGCGCGGGCATCGTGAGAGGACTGCGCATGGCCACGGTGGCGAAGTGCAAGTTTGACCTCGAAGTGTGCGGCGGCATCTACGTGAACGAGCCGTGCGTCATCGATCGGCACATGGTCAGCGGACGCACGTATCACGACAGCGGGCACTTCGTCGGTCCGTGGATCAAGATGCTCGACGC
>JBGSYE010000213.1:0-21661 GCA_041751075.1 Chthoniobacteraceae bacterium | reverse complement strand
TAAGTCACGGGGCCTTCCGCGATGTTGTCCCGCACGATTTCCGCTCCATTGAGATACACGACCGCGCCATCATCGCGCTTCAGATACAGAGCCAGCGAGGCATACCGCCCTGGGTCGGCGACCGTGAACGTATGGCGGAAGTAAGTGGTAATGTAACGATTCGAGGCCGGCGTCACGTAGGTGGGAGATGGGCTGTCGTCGATCACCGTTGCTTCGTCCCCTTCGCCGTAGCCGAGTTCCGCCGGACCCTGCGCCCACGCGCTATCGTTGAAACCCGGCTCCTTCCAGGCTGTGCCCTGGTCGCTGCCATCATCCTTGTATCGCCACACGGCAGTCGCGGCGACGAGCGTCTCTGCCGGAGGTGAGGCTGGGACGGAGGAGGCATAGAGGGTCTGCGCCGTGGCCATGGCGGCGGCGGAGATGGGCATCTTCCAGCTCGTCTCCAGAAGATTGGACAGGTTCAGCCGGGTGCCGGCGCAGGCGGCCAGGAAGAAGTTGTCCAGTGCCTCGAGCGAGGTAGTCGCCGCTGGGTAAGTCCCCGCCGTAGTCCACAGATCGTGGAGAAATGCTTCCCCCGGACGCGGATAATCGCGCCGCAGACGCTGGACCAGCGAAGCGAAGAGCCCTGCTCCGCCGAGGTTCGACACGCCGGCCGGCCCGAGTCCGACGCGCAGCGTGGTGAACCAATCGTGCGCCGGATTGCGCACATAGGCATCGGGGAGCCCGCGCAGGTGCCGCCCGTGATCCGCCCACGGGCGGTTGTTAAAGGGCGTGCCCGTCAGGCCGGATACTTCGAGGAAGGTATTGCGCATGGAATTGGCAAAACCCGTGGTGACCGTGCCGCCGTCATCCGGCGATTTGTAGGCCAACTGGCCCCCGTAGAACCAAAAGTTACGACCCAGCTCATAGAAGGGAATCTGGCTATACTGATGCCGCAGCCGCACCGCATCATAGATATCCGTGAAGTAGGAATAGAGTATCTCGATGCCGGTGGCGCCGAGGTAGCCGCACCCGGCTCCGCAAGTGGCAGGGACTTGGGCGATGGTCAGCTTGCCATTGTAGAGCCGGGCGTTATTCGGAGCGCGCCCGGTGGCTTGGAAGTAGAAAGCGTAGGCATCGTCGGTGGCTTTGAGCAGCAGCTCCATGACCGCGGGATCGACGCTCGGCGATGCAGTCAGATAGGCCACCTTGTTTCCCTCCCAGGGGACGAGATCGTGATACGCGCCGCCGAAGTCGGTATAACTGCCGCCCAACGTAGTCACCCGCGCGATCGTGCCGCCCGAGCCTTCTTCGTATTGAATGCGGATGCGGTACAGGCCCGGAGGCACCGGGAGGGACTGCACCGTGACGGTGGCGTGCCCCGTGCCCCAGCCGTTGTTGGTCAGCTCCGGCCCACTTGCGTCGAAGACACCGTCGCCGTTGAGATCCACCCACATGCGGCTGCCGTCGTCGCTGGCGAGCGCGAGCCTTTGCCGCGTGGTCACGTCGAGCCAGCCATCCCACTGGACGGAGAATTGATTCCAATCCGCGTCGCTTCCGCCGGTGACTCCGACACTGGCGCGCGCACCCCAATCGGCGGTGCCAAAGTTCACCGTGGCATCCACCCGCGTGCCGGAGATCGGGCGGGTGAGCCGCCAGTCTGGCTCATTCACGGCCCGGAGACTGGAGTTCACGTAGCTGCCCGTGAGGCCCGCGGTGGTCCGGGCAGCCGTCGTGTAAAGAGCTGGCAGCCCGGTCGCCGCGGGATCGAGGTCGTCATTGGTGATCCGGCCCGTCGCGCCGGTGGTCAGCCCATCGGTGAGCCCGGCTGCGTGCGTGGCCGTGGGCGTGACGGTAAGCATCACGCTCTCCTCCGGCTCGATCACGGCATCCGCCACGGGATCGACTGTCACGGTCACGCTAGCGGTGGTCGGGCCAAAGTTCACGGTGCCCGCGGTGGCGGAGAAAGAGGCCGCGCCACTGACCGTGTAATCGCTGGTCAGCGTCGCCGTGCCACCGACGGCAAAGCTGGCCGTGAGGCTCGACCCGGTGCTCGAACGCCGGAACGTAAAGCGCAAGTTACCCGTGCCATCCTCCGCCACGCTGAACCCATCCACCGAGACGGAGACCACCGGCAGCGTCGTGCCAGTGCCCGCAAGATTGATTTCAAAAGAGGCTTCATCCGGATCGTTGCTGGCAATCGAAAGCACCGCCGCTTTTGCGCCCGCACCCGGCGGCACGAAGTTCACCGCCAGGAGCACCGTCGCGCCCGGAGCAAGCGCGGTCGGCAGACTGCGGGGAATGAAAGCGCCCGCATCGGCGCCACTCATCACCACTGCCAGATCCGTGAGCGGGGCATCTCCAGTATTCTTCACCGCGAAGACCCGCGTGGAGGCCCGGTTCACTTCGGCGAATCCAAAGTCCGTGGGACTTCCCTGCGCATCCACCAGCGGAGCTGCTGCGAGAGACGGTCCGGCAAAGACCTCGATATCGCCCGCCGCCAGGCACTCACCGCAAGCGAAGGCGAGATTCAGGCAGGCCATGAACAGCGTGTTCTTGAAATTCATAGGTTTGATCATCAAGGGGGTTCCGGGAAAAGTTCTGGTTCGGGTGAAGGGAAGTCGAAGACTGTTTCGGCGTGTTCGTCGTGGCTTGAATTTTCCGGCAACCTTGTGAGCCGTGCCTCAAGGAGCAGCGATCACCTTCACGCGAAGAAAGCGCGAGGATGAAGTGCCAATCGGCACGCTGTCGCGGACTCTCAGAGTGGTGCCGTTGTCGAGAACAACGGTGGTCGTCGTGGAGTTGAAAGAAGCGGACATTCCGCTGAAGAGCGTGCCGGCGCTCTGCACCTCGTAGGTTACGCCAGCTTG
Source organism: Chthoniobacteraceae bacterium (assembly GCA_041751075.1). GTDB lineage: Bacteria > Verrucomicrobiota > Verrucomicrobiia > Chthoniobacterales > Chthoniobacteraceae > JANNXQ01. Next base: position 18,812 of record JBGSYE010000213.1, on the reverse strand, counting down.
CTTGTTGATCGCGATCGTGAGGTAACCGCCATCATCGGTCACCGCGGGTTGGAGCGCAGAGTCATACACGTAGGCACTTCCAGCACCGCTGGCTCCTGTGTTGTCAAACGGCGCCCCGACGACGACTCGCGAGCCGGAGATCGCCACGGCGGTTCCGAAGTTGTCGTTACTGGCGGCACTGGGATCGACCAGTGTGGCGGTGGAAACGTTCGGCGTCGCGCTGGCGAGATCGAAAACAAACGCGCTCCCCGCGTTCTCCGCTCCCGTATCGTCGAGAGGACTTCCCACGACCACCCGCGTCCCCGAAACCGCCACCGCGGAGCCAAACCGATCGAGTGCTTGAGGACTCGGCGTATTCAGGATGGCGGTGGGCACCGTCGGTGTCCCACTCGAGAGATCATACACATAGGCGCCGCCGGCATTCCCCGCCATCGTATCGTCAAATGGGGCACCCACCACCACTTGGGGTCCCGAGATTGCCACGGATGAACCGAAGTTATCCGAAGCCGCCGGGGTCGGATTTGGCAAATTGGCGATCGCGACGGTGGGGGTGGCGCTTGCCAGATCGTACACGTAGGCCATCCCGGCATCGGTCGCGCCCGCGTCGTCGAGATTCGCTCCCACCGCCACGCGGGTTCCAGCGAGGGCGATGGCCAGGCCAAAGCGGTCATCAGCCGCCGGGCTCGGATTGTGGATCGTGGTCGTCGGTACGGTCGGCGTCGCGCTGCCGAGATCAAAGGCGTAAACGCTCCCAGCCGAAAAGCCTCCGGTAATGCTGTAAGGCGCACCGACCACCACGCGCGCACCGAAGATTCCGACAGTCCGGCCAAAGTTTTCCCCCGCCGCGGGAGTGGGGTTGTTCAAGGTGCGGATCGGCACCGCGGCCGTGGCGCTGGTCAAGTCGTACACATAGGCGCTGCCGGCATCGCCAGCTCCGGTATCGTCAAACCGGGCGCCCACCACCACGCGCGTCCCGGAAATGGCCACCGCGATGCCAAAGTTATCGCCGCTCGCCGGAGTCGGATTGGGCAGGGTGGCCACTGGCACCGTGGGCGTCGCGCTCGCCAAGTCATAGACGTAAGCGCTGCCCGCGTTGAAGGCACTCGCATCGTCTTGATGCGCGCCCACCACGATGCGCATTCCAGAAATTGCGACTGACCAGCCAAAGCCATCGCCGGCTGCGGGACTTGGATTGTTGAGGGTGAAGATGGGGACCGTCGGAGTGGCACCCGCGAGGTTATACACATAGGCGGTGCCGGGCGTTGTCGCCGCACCGTTGGTGTAAGCCCCCACCACGAGCATGGAGTTGGACACCCCGACGGAGTAACCAAAGTATCCGCTCGTCACGGGATCGGGATTGCGCAGTGTGTGGAGGAGCTGGCCCGTTAGCGCGTGATAGACCTTTACGGCTCCGGCATTTTCGCCTCCGTTGTCGTCGGGCCATCCCCCTGCGATTGCGAAAGTGCCCTCGATAGCCACACTCCAGCCTTGTAGGACGCCCGCCTGAGGCGCAGTGCCCGGCGAAACGAACGAGCGTTGAAGGGTATTGGGCACCTGTGCAGAGCCGGACGGCAATATCAACGGGCAGACCACTCCGCAAATCGCGAGCGCCACCAGACGCAGACGTCGAATTGATGGGCAGTTTAGGTGGGAAAATGAGTCCATGGAATTGCGATGGCGTTGTGAAAAGTGATCGGTGTCATTCCGGCGTATCATCAGCGGCTGCTCCTTCGTCAGCTATGGTCGGCATTCACGGCGCTCCGGCTCGACGACGCTGATGCCTCTGGCGCGGAAGAAGCCGCGGAGTTCGCCGCCGGCGGGGGGTGTAGCCGAAGACGGGGCCCGGCGTGCCGAGGGCCATCGCGACGTAACTGAAGGGCTGGAGGAGATCGGAGCTGTGCTGGAAGCCGAAGTAGAGGAGCGGATTTGGCTGGAGCGTGAGGCGGTACTCGGGGCCGACTTTGGTGAAGGTGTGGGGGAGGGATTGCGCGCCGCAGGTGGCGGTGAAGAGGAGCAGGCTGGCGAGGAGGCTTTGCACGGCGACGACCAGTTGCCGGAATCCGAAGCCGCGGCGGAGTGCGCGTCCGTTCGGCGCTGCGGAGGGATGGTGGTCGCGGTGCATCGGGGGAATTCGTTTGGCATTGCGGGAGAATGACCGCTCAGTCCTCATTCCGAATTTCCAGGGCGCCGACTTAATGAGTTTCTGCAAATTTTTCGGGGGCTCAGACTTCGGAGGGCGGACGGCGCAAAGTAGTCTGCGGCGTCGCGTCTTCTGAAACCGCTCGCGCCCGCATCGATCACGCTCGGTGGCGGCCGAATACACTGGCGCGTGACTTTTGCAGGCTAGAAGTCGATACCCCAGCCCCAGATGCTGCCGTCGCGCTTGAGGCCGAGGGCTCCGTGGTCGCTCGGCGAGATGGCGACCCAATCGCTGTCCGCGCCGATCTGCACAGGGGCGGCGCGGTCCGTCCGCGTGCCGTCGCCAAGTTGCCCGAAATGGTTGCGGCCCCAGGCCCAGAGGCTGCCGTCGGTTTTCAGAGCGAAGGTTTGTTCGCGACCAGTTGCGGCGAGCACTTTCCAATCGGTCGCGGTGCCGGCTTGCACCCAGTCGGAGCGGACACTCGTGGATCCGAAGCCAAGCTGCCCGTATTGATTGGATCCGCAGGCCCACAGGGTTCCATCGCGCGCCATCGCGAAGGCCTGGTTGTTGCGCGCTTCGATGGCGCTCCAGCGCCGGTCCGGGCCGATGCGGGTAGGCAGGCGCACTTGCACGGGGACGTCGCTCCCGAGCTGGCCGCGTCCGTTATCACCCCAGCCCCATAAGGTGCCGTCCGCTTTCAACCCCATGACGAAGCCGTAGCCGGTGCGGAGGGCGATCCAGTCTTGGTCGTTTCCGATTTGCTGCGGAGCGAAGCGCGCGGCGGTCGTGCCGTCGCCCATTTGCCCGAGGTGGTTCGCGCCCCAGCCCCACGCACTGCCATCGCTCTTGAGCGCCATCGTGTGGTAGGCACCGGGCGCGACGGAGACCCACTCTGTGTCGGTCCCAATCCGGGTGGGACTGTGCCGGTCGCCATCAGTGCCATCACCGAGCTTTCCGTAATGATTCCTGCCCCAGACCCAGAGGCCTCCATCGACTTTGATGGCGAACGACGCCTGGCCACGCGCAAAGATCTTCGCCCAATCTCGATCTGAGCCGACGCGGACCGGACTCGGTTGGCTTTCCGGGGAATCCACCCCCAACTGACCGCTGGCATTCGCGCCCCAAGCCCAGAGGCTGCCATCGGTCTTGAGCGCGAGGGCGTGGTCCACTCCTGCGGCGATGGATTGCCAGTCGCTATCGGTCCCGATCCGGGTGGGGCCGAGGGTGGATGGTTTGGCGGGTGCTCGGGGAGCGGTCGCGGAACTGGCGGGTTCCACGGCGATCATGGTTTTCAAGAGATCGAGATTGTGACCGGTGTTGCGCATCACGAGTTTCCCCGATGCCGGCAGCCACAGCATGGACGCGCCTTTGGGAAAGGTGAGGCCGTTGGCGACCAGCGCCGTCTGGATGTGGCCGGTGGTTCGATTCTCCGCGACGAGGCTCTGCAGCCACTCCTCTGTCGGCCGCCACTCCCTGGTGTAGAGCTGGTTGCGGGTGGGGTCGTCGGCAGGCGGCATGGGCGTGAAGACAAAGGCTTCGGCATCGGGCACGAGCTCCACTTTCAACCCGGTAAGATCGGCGAGATACCGCACCGCCTCGGTAAGAGGAACGTTGGTCAGGCGAATGGTCGCGGGCTTCTCGATGCCACCGGGAAGCTCTCTGACGACAAAGTTCACCCCTTTCTTCTCCGGGTCGCGCTCGCGCGCTTCGCGCTTCAGTACATCGATGGCTTCGCGCAGTGGGGCGTTGTTCAGCGCGAAGACAGGAAGGATGATCCGCTGCACTCTTTGCTCAAACGGGATGGGCGCGGGCGGAGTCACGGGAACGCCAGCCGGCCGAAGGAAAATGGCCGCGGCGACGGCGAGCACGATGAGGAGGGCGGCGATCCCAGCCCAGCGCAGCCCGGCGACCGGCAAGTGCCTGGCTGGCTCGGCGGGTGCAGATTCGTGGGGCGTGGTGCGGATGTGGTCCACGTCGGTCTTCATTTCGCTGGCTTGCTGGTAACGACGCTCAGGCTGCTCTTGCAGGGCTTTGAGGACGACGCTGTCGAGGCGGATATCGACCTGCACTTTGCGCGAAGGCGGGTCGAAGACGCCGTGTGGGCGCTGGCCGGTGAGCATTTCGTAGAGCATCACGCCGAGGGCGTAGATGTCGGTGCGCGGGTCGGCGTGGCCGGTGCGCTGCTCGGGGGCCATGTAGTCGGCGGTGCCCATGATGACGTTTGACTCGGTGATGGGGGCGGCTTGCTCGGGCGGTGGGCGAGCGAGGCCGAAGTCGGCGAGCTTCACGCGGCCGTCCTGGTCGAGGAGGACATTGGCGGGCTTGATGTCGCGATGGACGACCCCGCGGGTGTGAGCGTAGTGCAGGGCTTCGCAGATTTGGACGATGAGTTCGAGGGCCTGATCGGGACTCACCCGGCCCGTGTGGAGGATGCGCTGGAGGTCGGTGCCATCGACGTATTCCATGACGAAGTAAAGATGACCCGCGGCGGTCTGGCCGGAATCATAGACGGCGACGATGCCGGGGTGCTGGAGCTGGGCAAGGGTGCGCGACTCGCGGCGGAAGCGCTCGGCGAAGCCTGGCTCCGTGGCCAGCCTGGCGGGGAGCAGCTTGAGCGCGATGCGGCGACCGAGCGCGCTCTGGCGGCCTTCATAGACGGCCCCCATGCCGCCCTGGCCGATGAGTTTCGTGACTTCGTACTGCGGCAGCAGCGCCGCGACTTCATCCACGCTCGGTGCGACCCAGGGCTCCCGGTCCGCGGGTCGCGCTCCGGCGTCCAGGCCGAGGTCAAACAAGCCGGCGGGGTCGAGTCTCTCGATCCCGCTCGATGGCTCGCCAGCGGGCGGCTGCGGGGCCAATGGTCCTTCCGGGTTCATGGGTGCTGGATGGGAACACGAATGGTTTCGTTTCGTCCCGCTTCTTATTCCGAAGTTTGCGAGACGGAGTTAATGAAAACGTGGAGCTGCGGCGGGACGCGCGCCTCTCCTTGCTGTTCCGGGTGCGAGTCTCTACGCTCATCCGCCTATGTCCCTGGCGCAGGCTCCCTCTTTGGCCGGTCACGCGGCCGGTTCGTTCGCGACGACCCGCTGGTCGCTGGTCTGCGCGGCGGGCGGCGCGGATTCGGCAGAGTCGCGGCGGGCATGGGAGGAATTGTCCCGGAGCTACTGGTATCCGCTCTACTGCTATGTGCGCCGGAACGGGCGCTCCCATGCGGATGCGGAAGATGCGGTGCAGGCGCTCTTCGCCGATCTCTTTGAGGGTAATTTTTTCAAACACGCGGACCCGGACCGAGGCAGGCTTCGCGGTCTCCTCTGCATCAAGGCGCGGAACTTCCTCGTGGATGGACGGCGGCACGATCACGCGCTGAAACGCGGAGGCGGAGTCGAATTCGTCCCGCTCGATCTCTCCGGCGCGGACGAGCGCTTCGCCGCGGAATTCTCTCCGCCGGATTCTCCCGAGGAGACGCTGGATCTCCTGTGGGCGACGGAAGTCCTGCGGGCGGCGTGGCGCAAGGTGGCTGAACGATGGGAGGCGCGAGGCCATGGTGCCCTCCTCGAAGCGCTCCGGCCATTTCTCCTCGCGCCGCTCGACGATGCGAGAGCGGCGCGGATCGCGGCGGCCGTAGGATGGACCAAGGACAGCGTGACAGTGCGGCGGAGCGGGCTGCTCCGGGAATACGGCGCGGCGCTGCGAATCATCGTGGCGGACACCGTGTCGTCGCCGGCGGAGGTCGATGAGGAAATCCGATTTCTGCGCGGGGTCGTGGAGGCTTCGGGAGAGCTGCCGGAGGCGTAGTCACGATGCGATTCCCAGTCCGCACCGCGGCGATCCTGCGTCGGGCCGGAGCATCGCCATCCCAGCGGAATGGAGTGGCGGGATACGACAACTCTGTTTCCCGTTCGCTCCATTGTTTCGCTCTGCCTCGCGGGTCTATCGTGCAACTCTTCTCTAAGCCACCGCTCTCGCGCAGCATCATCTCGCAGCCATCCCACTCCTCCTCACCGCACGTATGTTCAAATTCTCCGGCCAAGGTTCCATCACCACCTGCGACGGCATCACCCGCCGCGACTTCCTCCAAGCCGGCACGCTCGGGGCCATCGGGCTCTCGCTGCCGATGCTGCAGAACCTCAAGGCCCTCGGCGCGGTGGACAAAAAGAAGGACGAGCGCGCGTGCATCATGATCTTCAATCTCGGTGCGCCGAGCCAGATCGACACCTGGGATCCGAAGCCGGATGCGCCGCGAGAGGTGCGCGGACCTTTTAAGGCCATCAGGACCAACAACCCGGACATCCAGATCACCGAGATCTTTCCGCACATGGCGAAGCTGGCGGATAAGTTTTCGCTCGTGCGCAGCGTGTATCACACGGCGGCGGCCGTCCATGACACGGGACATCAGATGATGCAGACGGGGCGCCTCTTCACCGGCGGCATCAATACGCCGCACGCCGGCTGTGCGCTGGAGTTCTTGAAAGGCCGGCGCTCGGAGTTGCCAGCGCACGTCATTCTACCGGAGCCGATGGGGCCGACCGGCGGCAACCTCCCGCACGGGCAGGACGCGGGTTATCTCGGCAAGACTTACGATCCCTTCGTGCTCAATGGCGACCCGTCGATGAAAGACTTCAAGGTGCCCGACCTGCTGCCACCCAAGGAGATCAGCGATGTGCGGCTGCAACGCCGGCGCGAGTTGCGCACCCTCGTCGATGAAGCGGTGAGGAACTTCGAGGCCAGCGAATCGGCGAAGCTGATGGAGACCAATTTCCAGGACGCGTATCGCCTGATGACCAGCACCGCCGCGCGCGACGCATTCGCTTTGGAAAACGAGCCGGCCAGTGTGCGCGAGCGCTATGGGATGAATCGCTTTGGCCAGTGCTGTCTGCTCGCCCGGCGGCTGGTCGAGCGCGGCGTGCGTTTCGTCACGCTCAATACCTTCATCACCGTCTTCAACGAGATCACCTGGGACATTCACGGCTCGAAGCCGTTCACCAGCATCGAAGGCATGCGCGACCTCGTGGCGCCGATGTACGATCAGGCCTACAGCGCGTTGCTCGAGGATCTCTTCCAGCGCGGCATGCTCGACAATACGATGGTGTGCAATCTCGCCGAGTTCGGTCGCACGCCGAAGGTGAACCCCGCGGGCGGACGCGATCACTGGCCGGGTGTGTGGACGGTGAAATTTGCGGGCGGTGGAGTGAAGGGCGGCCGCGTCGTGGGGCGCAGCGACGAGATCGGCGGCTATCCTGCGGAGCGCCCGCAGACGCCGGCGAACATCGTCGCGACGATCTATCACTCGCTCGGCATCGATCTCGAAACCGAATTACCCGGACCGCAGGGCCGGCCGATGCCGATTATCGACCGGGGGTTCGATTACATCAAGGAGCTGTTCTGATGAATGGCGAACATCCAACACTCAACATCCAACATCCAACATCCAATATGGCTCCCCGAACTCACGCCAGCGCCCGGCTGCGGTTCATTGAATGTTGGATGTTGAGTGTTGGATGTTGGATGTTCTGTCTCGTCGTCGGCCAGGCGTCCGGCGCCCCGTCCTTCCGCAATGAAGTGCAGCCAATCCTCGCGCGCTTCGGATGCTCCAGCGGGGCGTGTCACGGCGCGGCGGCCGGGCAGGGCGGGTTCCGCCTTTCGCTGCGCGGTTACGACGACGACGGCGACTACATCTCGATCGTAAAGTCGGCGCAGGGACGGCGGATCAATATCGACGATCCGGCGCGCAGCCTCTTTCTGCTCAAAGCCGCGAAGACCATCCCACACAAGGGCGGCGAGCGCTTCAAGATGGACTCGCCGGAGTACGCGATCCTCGCCGAGTGGATCGCGCACGGCGCGCCGGGGCCGAAGCAGGACGAAGCCCGCATCGCACGGATCGAAGTCACGCCGAAGCACGCGGTGCTCAAGCCCCGGGACACGCAGCCGATCGCGGTCACCGCGTTCTTCAACGACGGCAGCCAGCAGGATGTGACGCGCTGGGCGAAATACACGCCGGGCAACACCGCCGTCGCCACAGTGGATGACTTCGGAGTCGTGAAAGTCGCGGGACACGGCGAAGGCACGATCACCGCGTGGTATCTCAGCCGGCTCGACATCGGCACCGTGACTGCGCCCTACGTGGCGCCGGTGGCGGCGGATCGTTTCACGAGTCTGAAGCCACGCAACTTCATCGATGAGCGCGTGCTCGAGAAACTGCGGGAGCTGAATCTCCCGCCGTCGGATCGGTGCAGCGACGAGGAGTTCGTCCGCCGAGCCTTCATCGACACCATCGGCCTCCTGCCGAAGCCTGAGGAAGTGCGCGCCTTCCTCGCGGAGACCACGCCGGACAAGCGCGACAAGCTCATCGAGTCGCTGCTGCATCGCCCGGAATTCGTGGACTACTGGGCTTACAAGTGGAGCGATCTCCTGCTCGTCAACAGCGACAAACTCCCAGTGCAGCCGATGTGGAGTTACTATCAGTGGATTCGCCGCCAGGTGGAGCTGAACACGCCATGGGACGAAATGGTGCGCGACCTCCTCACGACCACGGGCAGCACGCTCGAAAATGGCGCGGGCAACTTCTTCATCCTCCACGACGAGCCCACGCGCATCGCCGAAACTGCCTCGGTCGCCTTCCTCGGCATGTCGATCAGTTGCGCAAAATGCCACAACCATCCGATGGAGAAGTGGACGCACGACCAGTATTACGCCTTCGCCAATCTCTTCTCCCGCGTGCGCTCGAAGAATGGCTCGGTGCCGGACGAGCGGGTGATCTTCGCCGACACCACCGGCGATCTCGTGCAGCCGCTCCGCGGCCACGCACAGCCGCCGACTCCGCTCGACGGAGAGCCGCTCCCGCTGAATTCGCTGGAGGATCGACGCGTCGTGCTCGCGAAGTGGCTGACTGCGCCGGAGAACTCGTATTTCTCGCGCGCGATCACGAATCGAGTGTGGAAGAACTTTTTCTCCGTCGCGCTTGTCGAGTCGGTGGACGATCTGCGGATGACGAATCCCGCGAGCAACGAAAAGCTCCTCTCCGAAGCGGCGGGCTATCTGGCGAACCAGGAGTTTAATCTTAAGGCGCTGATGCGGGCGATCCTGCAGAGCGAGACCTACCAGCGCAGCAGCCTCGCGCTGCCGGAAAACAAGGACGACTCGCGTTTCTACGTGCGCTACTACCCGCGGCGCCTGCTGGCGGAGGTGATGCTCGATGCCGCTTCTCAGGTCACTGGCGTGCCAACCGCATTCCGCAAGGACAAGCGCAACGCCAACAAGGGCCTCGGCGATTCCTACCCGATGGGTTATCGCGCGCTGCAATTGCCCGACTCGAATACCGCGTCGTATTTCCTCACGAGCTTTGGCCGCCCTGATCGCGTGCAGACCTGTGACTGCGAACGCACCAATGAACCGAGCATGGCGCAGGCGCTGCACATCGCCAATGGCGATACGCTGAACAAGAAACTCGCCGCAAAAGACAACACGCTGGAGAAGCTGCTCGCGAAGGGTCCAACCGACGATGAGATCGCCGCCGAGGCGTATCTCCTCACCGTCGCCCGCACTCCGACGGAGAAGGAACTCCAGGCCATCCGCAAGCTCCTCGCCGACGCCAAGGATCCCGCCGAGAAGCGCCTCGTGCTGGAGGACGTGTTCTGGAGCCTGATGAGTTCGCGCGAGTTTCTCTTCAATCACTAACCCGCCGATTCCGACCGTGCGCCACTACCCCTCTCTTCTCTCCGTGCTCGCTACGATCGCGACGCTCCCGCTCTCCGCAGCCCCGATCGATTACTCCGAAAAGATCGCGCCGCTCTTTCATGAGCATTGCGTGGATTGTCATGCGGCGGACGATGCCGATGGAGAGTTCGTCATCGAGACCTACGAAGCCCTGCTCAAAGGCGGAGAGACCGGCAAAACCATCGTGCCGGGCAATGCGCAGGATTCGCTCTTGGTGAAATTCCTCGAAGGACGCAGCGGCAAGGAGGGAAAGAACAAGTTCATGCCGCCGGGCAAGCGCGAGCACCTGAAGCCCGAAGAGATCGCGTTGATCCGCCAGTGGATCGACGCCGGAGCACCTGCACCAGCCGCGGAGCGCACCCTCTCCGACGTGCTGCGCACGCTGCCAAAGATCGCGCCGAAGACGGAACGTCGGAAAGCCATTCACGCACTCGCCTTCTCGCCCAAAGCGAAGCTCATCGCGGCGGGCGCGTATGGCTCCGTGCAGGTGATCGACCCCGCGACCCGCAAGCCTCTGCGCGTGATCGGAGGCATCGCCGGGAAGGTCAATGCGCTCGTCTTTTCCGCCGACGGCACGACGCTCTTCGGCGCCGCGGGGGAACCCGGCGTCAATGGCATCGCCTATCAATGGAAAGCCGCGGATGGCTCGCTCGTGCGAAAATTCGAGGGACACAAGGATGCGCTCTACGCGCTCGCACTTTCCCCCGATGGGCTCACGCTGGCGACAGGCAGCTACGATCAAAAGATCAAGATGTGGAACGTGGCCGATGGCACCGAGCGAAAGACCCTGGCGGGGCACAATGGCGGTGTCTTCGGGCTCGGCTTTCGCCCGGATGGACGCGTGCTGGCCAGCGCCAGCGCGGATCGCACCGTGAAACTGTGGGACACGGGCACCGGCTCACGGCTCGACACTTTCTCGCAGCCTTTCAAGGAGCAGACCACCGTCGCATTCTCGCCCGATGGCAAGACCGTGGCCTCCGCCGGAGTGGACAATCGCATCCGCACCTGGCGCGTGAGTGAAAAGGCGCTGGAGGGCAGCAACACTCTCACCACCTCGCGCTACGCTCACGAAGGCGCAGTCCTGAGCCTCGCCTACTCTGCGGATGGCCGGTTCCTCGTCACCACCGCGGCGGACAAGACGGCCAAAATATGGGACGCGGCCAGCATCACCGAGACGCATGTGCTGGAATCGCAGCCGGATTGGTCCCCTGCCCTCGCTCTGCTCGACGCCGGGCACCTCGCTGTCGGCCGTCTCGATGGTTCGCTCGGATACTACGATACCGCGACGGGAAAGGCTGCCCCCCGTCCAGTCGTCGCGGCGGCAATGAAACCCAAAGCGAAACCGACGATGAGCGCAAAGCCCGAGATCGTGCGACTGGAGCCGGGTGGCGTGCAATCCGGAGCAACGGCACGAGTGATCCTGATCGGCAGGAATCTCGCGGGCCTTCAAGCGGTGAAACTCAACAACACGGGACTCAAAACCACGATCGTGAAAGTGGATGCGGCTGGGACAAAGGCAGAGTTGTCTATCGTCGCGGACGCGAGTCTGCGCCGATCACAGGCGCTCCTCAGCGTCATCACAGAGGCCGGTGAATCTGCGCAGAAAAAGCTGACCATCGACGACCTGCCGCAGATCGTCATCGGCAGCCGTTCCACGCCGACGCTGCTCGATCGTCTGCCGGTCAATGTTTGGGGCACGCTCACGGAGACCGGACAGCAGGATGGCGTTCGCTTCCCGGCAAAGAAAGGCGAGACCATCGTCCTCGACATCGCCGCGCGGCGCATCGAGTCCAAGGCCGCCACAGTGCGCCTGGAGATTTTCGACAACCGCGGAAAACTCCTCGCGGCGAACAATGGCCTCGACAGCGGCGCCGATCCATTCATCGCCTTCATCGCACCGCGCGACGGCGATTATCTGGCCCGCGTTTATGAAATCACGCTCGAAGGTTCGCCGAATCATACCTACCGCCTGACGGTCGGCGCGCTGCCGTATGTCACCGGCTGGTGGCCGCTCTCAGTCCCGGCAAACCGTGAGTCCACCGTGCATCTGATCGGCCACAACCTCAAGACGCGGACCTTGACCGTGAATGCCGGTGCCGACGGCGAGATCGCCCTTCCGATGGACGCGGAGGAATACCGGAGCCGCGTGGCAATGAAGGTGGCTGTAAGCGCGCTCCCCGAAGTCGAAGAGCTGGAGCCCAATCACGAACCGGAAAAGGCACAGCTCCTCGCCATTCCATCTTCCGCGAATGGTCGCCTCTACGCCGGTGGAAATCCCGATGGAGCAGACACAGACCTTTACCGAATCGAAACCGAAAAGGATCAGAGAGTCGTCATCGAGACGCGCGCGGCAATGTTTGGTTCGCCGGTAGATACCAAAGTCGAAGTGCTCGATCCGGAAGACCATCCCGTTCCACAGCTCCTGCTACAGGCGACCCGCGACTCGTGGATCACGTTCCGCAGTGAAGACGCCAACGACTCCGCGATCCGGCTTGGCCAATTCGATGAGATGAATCTCAACGACTACATGTACTTCAACGGCGAGGTGCTCCGTATCTTCCGCCTCGCCCGCGGTCCGGATTCCGACATGGTGTATTTCTCGCGCGGGAATATGCGACGCTCCTGGTTTTACACGAGCCCCGCGGGCCACGGACTCGAGGAACCTTGCTACGTCGTCGAGCCAAAGCCAGTCGGATCGAAGATCGTTCCCAATGGCCTCCCGACCTTCACCCTCCACTACGCAAATGACGACGACTCCGAGCGCCAGATAGGCCGCGATTCCCGCCTCATCTTTACGTCGCCCGCAAAGGGAGCGTATCTCATCCGCGTCACCGATACTCGCGGCTGGAGCGGTGAGCGCTACGCCTACCGCTTGATCGTGCGTCCGCCGGAACCCGACTTCAGTGCAGCTTTGGAGACCAAGGGCATGGAGGCGCTCCCGTCCGGCGCCGGCGTGCAGTTCGTCGTCCGGGTGGATCGCAGGGATGGATTCGAGGGCGCCATTCGCGTGGACATTGACAACGCGCCCGCAGATTTCCTCGTCTCGAGTCCGATCATGGTGGAGGCGGGACATTTGTCCGCGGCCGGGTGCCTCTTTGCCCATCCATCAGCGCCGCAAGGCCCCGCCGATTTCAGCAAGGTCCAACTTACGGCAACTGCGCACATCGGAGATAATCCCGTCACTCGGACCATCACGTCTTTTCCAAAAGTGGTCGTCGCGCCGCCGCCCAAGCAGTTGCTCATTCTGGAGCCAGACCTTGCCGGAAAGACTCCCGGCGATGGCCAGACGCCGCCGCTGAAACCGCTGGAGATCACAATCGCGCCAGGTGGCCGTGTTCCGGTTTGGTTGCGTGTCGATCGACGCGGCAATAGCGCACTGCTGGCCCTCGATATCGAAGGTCTTCCACACGGCGTCATCATCGACAGTATCGGCCTCAATGGCGTGCAGATTCGGGCCAATGAATCGGAACGCGAAGTCTTCCTGAGTTGCGCTGGATGGGTCGCGGAGCAGGACCGCCTATGTCATCTCGTCACGGGCAATGCCCGCGCCAATGACAGTCAGGAAGGTTTGCAGGCGAGTTTCCCCGTGCTCTTAAAGGTGCGCAAAGCAGCGCCTGCCTCCACGACCGCGGCGAACTGATCGTGGCATGCGGGATTCGGGATAATCATCGCACCCTTCTCCGTCGTGGCCGCACGACACTCGATTACTGCGGTTACCAAAGAGGTCAGACGCGGCACAGCTCCTGACTAACCGGGGCAAAGATCAATAGTTGACGAAACCGGGACTTACGTCCTATTTGTCCAACTCATGCCAGCTAATACACCATCCATTGACCAACTAAAACGCGCGGTCGAAATCTCGGAGCGCATCCAACAACTGCAACGGGAACTTGATTCCATCCTCGGCGGATCCGCCCAGGTTTCCGCATCACCCAACGCCGCACCAGCCGCAGGAAAGCGCGGCCCGCGTCGGCGGAAAGGCAACCTCTCCCCCGAAGCGCGTGAGCGCATCGCCGCCGCCCAACGCGCGCGCTGGGCAAAGACAAAAGGTACGTCAGCGACCGCATCTTCCGCTTCAACCGCGGCTCCTGTCGCAAGCAAGAAGCCGGGACGCAAGCGCGGCGGGAAGCGGGTCATCTCCGCGGAAGCGCGGGCCAAGATGGCCGAAGCCGCGCGCCGCCGCTGGGCTGCAGTGAAGAAGAAGTAGTCCTCCACTCCCATCCCGGCTCGCAGTACTGCGAGCATCCAAACCTACCGGCACTCCTGGGTCTCGTGAATCGAAGAGAGACCCGGAGTGCCGTTGGCTTTTCGAGGGAGGCACTCGGCATCCAAGACTGTGGCGCAGCGCCGACTTCAGTGGCACCACCATGGCACGCCACATCCGATTGAACTCGGGGACTACTTTGGGCGCCCGCATGTCCACCGTCGATGATTTGTCTGACTCGGCGGAAGGACGCCCGTCGTTCCCCGGGTTCACCGCGTCCGGGGAGAAAAAAAGAAACGCCGGGTGTCCGGAGTTCCGGCACCCGACGTTTCTGAAGTATCGACCAGGAAAGCGCGCGCGCTTTGAACGCTACGCGATGTGTCCCGAGACGAGCTTGGTCATCTCGAACATCGACACGGTCTTCTTGCCATTGAAGACGGCCTTCAACGCATCATCCGCGTTGATCATGGTCCGCTTCTTGGCATCCTGCAGTTTGTTCTTCTTGATGTAATCCCAGAGCTTTTTGGTGAGTTCGCTACGGGGGAGTGGCTTGCTGCCGACGATCACGGCGAGTTTATCGTCCGGTTGGACGGGCTTCATGAAGGCAGCATTGGGCTTGCGAGTGGATTTTTTAGTGGTGGGCATGGGGCGCTTTTACGACTGACGTGCCGAATGAGACAACACTAAATCATTGAATTTTCCGGAGCGGCCATTGGCCCGATGATCGGCACTTCGCCCCTCTGCGCATTCGCTTGCGCCGACAGGCTCACTCGTGGGTCTTTGAATTGGGGTCGCGATAGATGCGTGCCAGACGCAGCAGGATCGCCTCGAGACGCGAATAGTAATCGTCTTCTTTCAACTCCGGCTTCGTCGCCCGCAAGCGCACCAATTCCGCTTCGATGGCGTCGCGTTCCGCGCGAATTGCGGGCGATAGTTCGCGCTCCGCGGCACTTGGGACGAGATGCACTTGATGCGCGCGCGTGCCATCCGGGACCGCGTCACCGCCCGTCTTCCTGACCACCCGCAGTCCCTGAAACCAATTCGCAGGCGTGCCTCGCGCATCACCATTGTCGTCGAGCAGCGAGTGCTCCGTGGCGAGGCGTCCGTCGGATGCATAGAAGTCCGCGGTCTGCTGCGCGGCCAGCAGCCACGCCTCGAGCACGGAGGTCTGTCCATCGTGATCGAGATCCGCCGCGGGATCAGCGATCGTCGTGGAAAGATACCCTCCCAGTCGCGCATAGTTACTCTCGCCGCCGCTCTTGGTGGCGGTGACGAGAATCCGGCCGGAAGCCGAGAGCGGCGCAAGGAAAGCACCGCTCGATGAGAAGGTCGCGACGACCACCATCGGACGCCGCATGGGCGCGAGCCATTCCGCAAGTTCAGTGACGGTGAGATCTTCGCCTCGCAGATTGAACTTTGCCACCTGGCCGTCGTGAGTGCCGTGACCGAGCAGAACGAGCCACAACACCTCCGCGCCCTCCGCAGATTCCTGGCGCAGCGCGGCGCGGAGCTCCGTCAGACTTTCCTCCTGGCCTTCGGATGCACCGATGGTCGTGATTCGCGCGCCACCTTTCGTGCCGGCAGCGCGCCAGCCCTTCGTCCATTTTGCAAACGCCTCGTCGTATTCCTTCCCCCCACCCGCGCCTTCGACGATGATCATCGAAGGGCGCGCATGCGCGTCTTCGCCACGCGCAGATAGTGCAGCCAGCGCGGCGAAAAGGATGGAGACACAGTTCATGAGGCGGATCATGCCAGTCCTTTCCAACGGCGCAGCCCCCATTCGCCGACGAAACACGCCAGCGCGAAGAGGAACATCCACGGGGTGTGCCAGAGCGGCTGCGTCCGTTTCTCGGTGACGAGTGCGTGCTTTGCGGGAAGTTCGCGCGCAAATGACTCGAGACGCTCGGGCGTAAGGAGTTCGCCGCCCGTCTGGCGGGCGACGGTTTCCATGAGTGCGCGGTTTGGCGAGAGGGATTGGAATTCCGCGCCGGCGAGATCGGTGGTCCAGCCAGCCGCAGCGCTGCCGACCGCGGCGCCACTTTCGTTCGTCACCGCCGCCTCCAAACGATAGCCGCCATTTTCGCGCGGGAGGTAACTGGCCTCGTAGAGACCAGGCTCTTCCGATGATGCTTCCGCGGTGAGCGTCACCGGCTCACCCATGCCGATGGGCTCCACTTTCAGAGTCACGCCGGCGTTGTCGAGCGGTTGGAATTTTGAATCCCGCACCCGCGCTTGCAGCAGCACGGATTCGCCGCCGGGTTGCACTTCGGCGCGGAGATCGATGGGGTTCGGCACATCGGCGACGAGCCATCGCACGATCTGCCGCCACGCTTTCCCCAAATCCTTTTGCAGCGCCTCCTCGCCCATCCCTGAGTGCCAGAAATCTCCGACCAGCATCGCCGCCGCACGACCGCGGCCAAAGCGATGCGTCACGAGCGCGGGATACTCGGTGCGTCCATCGCTCACGGTGGCCACGACCATCGCGGCCGGTTTCGCGGCAGCGACGCGATTCAGGATTTCGAGGAGCGGTTGCGCGGCGAGTCGGCTGCGTTCGTCCGCTTCATTGAGGCGGAGCCGCGCCCAGGGCTGCAGCCAGCCTTCGCGCGTGAGTACCGGGCGCAGTTCCGCATCACGCGCAGGCGCGGCGCGGTCCAGATACACGGGCAATATGTCGCCGATCGCGGTGCGGGCGTAGCGGCCCTCGACGAATGATTCAGGCCCGCCGAGCATGAGAAAGCCGCCTCCGCGCTCGCTCACGAATCGCTGCAGCAGGCTCATCTGATCGGCGGTGAAAAACTCCGCCTCCACGTCGTCGAGGATCACCGCGCGGTATTTGAAGAGCTCCTCCGGCGTCTTTGGGAATCCATCACGCAGCTCAAATTCATCCTGCACATTCAACCGGCGGAAGACTGGCTGGTCGTAGCGTTCGACGTCCTCCTTCGATTGATTGCCGAACCCGCGGAAGAGCGGATTGCTCGACTCGCCAGTGCGACCGAGGAATTCAAACTTTGGCTCGCGCTTCGCGATGCGAATCAGTCCGACGAGATCGGTCTGCACGTCACCGGCGATCGCTCGTTGGAGGAATTTGAATTCCCAGTTCGGGCGGCCGCTCACATAGAGCACGCGCATCTTTTCACTGCCGCGATCGACGGTCACGACGGTCTCGTTGTTGACCAGGGTCGCCTCGGTGCTGCCCTCCGGCGCTGCGTCCCATTCCTTCTGCGCGGCGATGCGGAGGCGATAGAAGAGAACGCCGGTCTTGTCGGGACGCAGTTGGAATCGGAAGGCCAGTTCCTCGCTCGCGGCCGGCACCGTGAGCGTCTGCTCGGCGACTGGCTCGCCCTGCGCATCAGGCTTGGCAGGATCGATGGCAAATAACCGCCCCACGATCTCTTCTCCCGCGCAGCCGACCGCGCCGACCGTGGCCTGCACGGTCACTGGCGCATCTTCAAAGGCAGTCTGCGTGACGGCGGCGCCTTTGATGGCGATGTCCCGGGGCGGTTGCTCGGTGCCGAACAGGACGGGATAAATCGGCGGCAAGCCCGAGAGTTCGGCGCCTTCGAGATCCGCAGCGACACCGTCGGTGAGCAGGATGACGCCCGCGAGCGGCTGGCCGCGGTGGCGTTCCTGCAGCGCCTCGAGCGCTGCGCCGAGTGCAGTGCTGCGCCCCTCAAAGGCGAGCTCGCGAAAATCCTGCGTGGCCTGGAGGCGCGAGTCGGCGAGATAATTCCGCACGTCAAAGTCCTCCGCGAGTCGAGGGCGCCACAGATTGCGCTCGCCGGCGACGTAGCGCAGGAGCGTGTCTCCACGGCTTTCGGACTCACCGCGTCCGCGCAACTTCATGCTCGAGCTGTTGTCGGCGACGATGGCGATCACGTTGGCGCCGGGCTTGGCTCGCTGCGCACTCCACATCGGTTCCAGCAGACAGGCGAGCAGTGCAGCCAGGCCGAGGAGCTTCATCGCAGCGCACGCGACCCGCAGCCCTCGCGGGGCCGATGTGCGGAGATACGATGTCGCGACCAACAGCAACGCCAGCACACCGCCGATGGCCGCGGGCCACAGCCAATCCTTTCCCGCGAGGTAGAGCGCCGCGGTCATGTGGAGCGCGCGCGATTTATCGCCGCTCTCCTTTCGCGCGGAGCGCGCTGCATCCCGCCACCGGCTCCGCCGCCCATCGAAAGCGGCGATGAATCGCCGCACTCCAAAGACCGCCTCATCGGCTGCGTCCGAGTTCCTCGTAGTAGCGCCGCACCCGCTCGGCATATTTCGAGGGCACGGGATCGCGGTCGATGGGCACGAGATTTTCCTTCGACTCGCGTCGCGCGAGTTCTTCGGTGAGGCGGTTGCGCAACTCGATCAGCGGGGTGCTGATCTTCATCTGCACCAGATCCCAATTCGGCTCGACGCTGTGCCGCTTGAACTCCGCGCGCACACCCTTGGCCACTTCGCGGACGCGCGCCGCCTCGGTGCGGAGCGTGGAGTTGTCGATCATCTCTTCGACGTTGCGCAGCCGGTCCGACCATTCGATGAAACGCTCGCCGGTCAGCGGTCCGACATTTTCGCGACCGAGCGGACCGCCCCGGTCTCCGCCCTCGTTGCCTCCGCCGCGAGTACTGCCGCCCTGTCGATTGTTGCTGGCGAGATCGGCGAGCCTTGAGCGAGGACTCGATCCCTGGCCGTGGCCGGGCTGCTGGCCTTCGCCGGGTTGCTGGCCTTGGCCGGGCTGCTGGCCTTCGCCGGGTTGCTGGCCTTGGC
>JBGSYE010000212.1:0-3279 GCA_041751075.1 Chthoniobacteraceae bacterium | reverse complement strand
CGGCGCCGGGTTCATTGGTATCGACCCGCACCAGTTCGCGCGCCGCGGGCGGCGTGGCGGAGTTGGCTGCCATCTCCGAGCCAGCGCCCGGACGCTTGCGGCGATAGTCCGAGTAGGCCTTGAGGGAGCCCTGCGCGGCATCCGTCGCGATCACCGGAAGGCCGGCTTCGATGTGGATCTCACGCGGCGGCTCGAGGCTGAACATGCCGGTGCTCTGCTTCAGCCCGTAGGTGCCGTAGAGCACGGAGAGCACGGTGAACTTCATCTTCCCATCCGGCATCCGCGCCGCGTAGAGGACAGCCGCGCAGTCGTCGGTGCGCTTGATGTTCATGTCGAGCCCGCGCTGCAGCATCTCCCGGAGCGCCGGGACATTCTCCGCCGGCGCCGTATAGATGTGCTCGATGAGCGTCTGCGGGTAATCGACGGACTGCGCGAGGCTCACCACTCCCGAAGTGAAGAGATCGTCCGGACCGAGTTCCCGCGTCTCGACGATGTTGAAACGGCCGGTGACGTAGGTCACGAGCTTCTTGGTCTCGCGATAGTTCCGGAGGTAATCGCGGAGGAGCGTCGCATTCTCGCGCTCGATCTCGAGGCGGGTGTGTTTGCTGAAGCGCTCGAAGATTTTCTGCGCGTTCAGAAATTCCCCCGGCGGAGCCGCTGTGACCTCAAAGCGGATCGGCAGAGGAAGCGGCTTCACCTTTTGCAGAAGACGGTAAGCGCTCGGCTTCTCGGGATGGCCAAAGACGTAGAAGCTCCCGAGCCAGCAGGCAAAGGCCACCCCGATGAGCAGGAGGATGAAGACCGTCCAGATGAAGAGATTGTCGCGCTTTTTGGGCGCGGACTGCGGATCGTCGTAACCGAAATAGTCTTCAGTCATGGGGCGCTGGCCAAGGGAATCCCAATTCCTTGTAACCGAACCGACATTCCCGCGCGGCTCGGCCTGGAGTCTTGGGAGCTGGAATTTCCTTGGACATTGGTCCCTGGACCTTGGTCATTCCACGCGTCATTGCGCCGCACTAGCCGCCCCTGCCTCCTGCGAGGTCTCAAACGAAGTCCCGCAGCCGCAACTCCGGGCGGCATTCGGATTCTGGATGCGAAATCCGGTGCCGGTGAGATCGTCGCAATAGTCGATCGTCGAACCCTTCAAATAGCCCAGGCTCTCGGGGTCGATCATTACCCGCACGCCATCGCGTTCGAGCAGCGCGTCGCCCTCCTTCGGTTCATCGAGGCCCATCCCATACTGCATCCCTGCGCAGCCGCCGTGCTCGACGAGGATGCGGAGACCCTTGCCCGGCTCGCCTTTCTCGGCGACGAGAGCTTGCAAATGACGGATGGCGCTGTCGGTGACTGTGATCATATGAGGCGGAAAGCTAGTGCTCGTCTGGGGCAGTGTCGAGTGGTGTAGAGCGAGTATGGCTTCGCGCCTGCTCGCTGCGCTCGCTCCCGATAGCGAGCAGGCTGGACGCCATGCTCGCTCTGCTTTCCTGCCGCACGGCGCAGTGCGAATTGTGCGCGGTTGTGGTCGGTGATCCCGGTCAGGGAGTCGAGTCGGCGCGGGTGAGATCACCAGCGTCACGGCGCAGATCAAACTCGGCGACGCGGTCGTGCCTTCCGTGCTCTGGATAATTGCCCTCGTGCCGCTTCAAGGAGACGCCGTGTGGGGCGTATGGGAAGAACTGTATCCGCGCCTCCTGCGTGCGCTGCATATTCGCCGCGCGACTTCAGCGGCGGCGCGCGCATTGTCGAGCATCTGCGGCTTCACCGGATCGGCCGCCTTCTTCTGCGCTTCCACCCGCCGCTCCAGATCGGTCTCGGCGACTTTTGCGTCCGCTTCCTACTTCTTCATGTCGGCGATGAGTTCCGGCACTTCGATCACCGCGATCACCTTGAGGAGACATCCGACCGGCTCCGGGAGCCACCTTCGGGGCGCGGCGCGTTTTCATCCGGTTCCAGGGGTTGCGCTCATGCCGCTTCACCTCTGGTTAATTTCCGGCACGCCTCCGGCGTGTCCAGATTCAGGTCGCCTCTCGAAACATGAACCGGCGAGAGGCATGGCTTTCCAAAAAATACGGACGGCGCAGACCCTTGCGAATTTGCGCCGTCGAAAATCAGGCAGCGGTGAAGCTGCTGCGCTTACCGCGAGTAGAGCTCGACGATCAACTGCTCGTTCACGATCGGCGCGATCTCGTCGCGGGTCGGGATACGGGAGATCTGGCCCTTGAAATTATCCTTGTCCACGGCCAGCCAGTCCGGCACTGGAGTGATCTGCGTGAGCTCCAGATTGCGGGCTGCGAGGCGGCGGGACTGAGGCTTCTCCTTCACGGTGATGGTGTCGCCGGCTTTGACGTTAAACGAGGCGACATCGACTTTGCGGCCATTCACCTGGACGTGGCCGTGCGCCACGAGCTGGCGGGCGCCGTTGCGGCTGTTCGCGAAGCCGAGGCGATAGACGATGTTGTCGAGACGGGTCTCGAGGAGCTGGAGGAGAATCTCGCCCGTGACGCCGCGACGCTTCGCAGCGATCTCAAAGTAGCGGCGGAACTGGCGTTCGAGGACGCCGTATTGGTAGCGGAGCTTTTGCTTTTCGCCGAGGGCGACGGCGTATTCGCTCTGCTTGCGGCGCGAACCTTTCGGGCCGTGCATGCCGGGACCGTAGTTTTTGCGCTCGAGTGCTTTGGAAGGTCCGAAGATGGCCGTGCCGAAGCGGCGGCTGATTTTCGATTTGGGGCCGGTGTAGCGTGCCATGTCAGTTCAGTTCTTTCTCGTGGGTGGGGTTGGCAAATTCAGACGCGGCGCTGCTTCGGCGGCCGGCAGCCATTGTGCGGGACGGGGGTGACATCCTTGATGACGGAAATCTCCAATCCCACGGCCTGAATGGCGCGCACGGCAGACTCGCGACCGGCGCCGGGTCCCTTGACGCGGACTTCGACTTCGCGGAGGCCGTGGCCCATCGCCTGGCGGCAGGCATCCTGGGCAACCATCTGCGCGGCGTATGCGGTGCTCTTGCGCGAGCCTTTGAAGCCGCACTTGCCCGCGCTCGACCAGCCGATCACATGCCCCGCCATGTCGGTGACGCTGACGATGGTGTTATTGAAACTGGCCTGGACGGGCGCGATACCGGTGTGGACGTTTTTGCTGCCCTTGGCCTTGATGATCTTGATCGGCTCGATCACGGAATTTGGATCGAGGGAGAGATTCTCTTCCTTCTTCGGCTCCGCAGGTGCGGCAGCGGCGGCTTCCTTCTTTTTCGAGGTCTTCTTGGGTGGCTTCGCAGCGGGC
>JBGSYE010000211.1:0-2503 GCA_041751075.1 Chthoniobacteraceae bacterium | reverse complement strand
TCGATGACCAACTGGCAGGTCAAAGATCTGACGCCCGAAGCTTGGGCAAAGGCGCAGCAATGCACCGATCTACCGGCCACAGCATAAACCTCAGAGCACACTCGGCTCTGACATCTACGCTCCCGGATCAGAATCCCCATCGCCGGGCGTCAATAGGCGCTCCGGCGGTCGCGTACTTTTTTTGGATGTCACGCTGCTCGGCCACCCGGGCCAGCCCCCCTGAGCCGGTGCACTTCGCTCTTCCAGTCCGACCGCCGTGCGCGGCGCGGCCGGCCCGGCGGCCTTTGCCCGTGCCCCCTCCACTCAGTCGCGCAATGGCCAGGAGCTGATGTCGAGTTCAGCGGGCGTGCCGCTGAGATCTCCGCCGTGTCGCGCCCAGTTCCGCGTCGTAATTCCGCCGCGGTCGCTTCGTCGCTGTCGGCTTCTCTTTTGATGGGTTGGTTTCGTTCCTCCCGGTTGTTCCGTCCTGCCTACCCAATTCTGTCCGCGAAGCCGAGACGGGCTCAATCGGAAGCTTGTTGCTTGTCCATCCGCCGCCCATCCCCCAGCCGATGCCGAAGATAACCAGCGCCGCAGCCGCCCGATGTCACGCGTTTGCGGCGGGAAAATGCGGCATCTTCGTCGCCGGCGGTGCGGGATTTCCGAGCGCGGAGTTCTACCCGAGCACGTTCTCCCCGCGATTCTCCGCCTGCTGGATGGTGACCGGCCAGCCAGGGAATTGATTCGCAGGCTGGCGGTCGGTGGCCTCGATGAGGAAACGGAAGGACTCGACGAGATACGTCTTCTGCTGGGTGTCGAAGGTGATGAAGCCGAAGCCGCTGCCTTTTTCGTGCGCTTTGTCGTAGCGGTTTGGCGCCTGGCCGACCACGGGATTGCCGACGGCATAGACATAGACCTTGTTGCCGAAGCCATCGAGGTATTCGCCGGTGTCCGCGAGCCCGTGCTTCGGGCGATTCGCGTGCGGCATGGCGAGTTCGTCGGGACGCCACCAGCGCGGATAACCGGCGGCGATGGCGGGCGTGCAGAAGGACCAGCCGCTGTCGCGCTGCTGGCCGACGCCATACTGGCAGAGGGTGGTGAGATGCTGGTCGCCATTGATGTGCAGGGCCATCGCGGGGCGCAGGATTTCGAGCGCGCGATTGCGCGGGGTCTGCGGCCAGGAGCCGGAGTCGAGGTCGGCCTTGAGGTAGCCGTCGAAGGCGCCGTGATGGGTGGCGACATTGGCAAAGACGGTCTGGCTGAGCACGGCCTTCAGTGTGTGTCCGCGCCAGTCCTGAGCCCACTTTTTCAGAAACTCCTCCTGCCGCTCGCCGAGCAGGACGAGGCCGGGCTTGTCCAGCGCGAGAGTGTCGAACTTTGCGTCGAGCACATGGTCGGCGCGGCCGCTGCCGGTCTCGACGCGCTCCGGACCGCTCTTCCACTGGCGGTCGGCGATGATCGCAAAGCTGACGCCGCCATACACCATGTCGCCATAATACACGCTGATGTCCTGCCTCACCGGCGTCGGATCGAACGCATCGGGATGATGCGCGACGTTCGTTTTGTGGACCACATTCACCATCCGCGCCGGCTCGATGTAGCCACCCTTCGACGAAGCGCCGCCATCGCCAGTGTCCATCTTCGCACCGCCCTCGCCCCAGATGTTGCCTTGAAAAACGTCGTGATCGTCGGGCAGACAGAGCGTCGGCGCGTGGCGCATCACTTCGCGGAAGGACCAGCCGAACTGGTAGAACTTGCGCAGGTAATTGAGGATCGCCGGTTCCGCCGGCTCGCGGATGATCCCGAAGCCGCCGTGGCTCTCGTAAATCTGGTCACCGGAAAAAAAGACGAGGTCGGGATCGAGTTTCGCGACGTTCTTCGCCACCGGTTCGTAGGGAAATCCGTAGTCGTTCTGGCAAGTCAGCGCGGCCATGCGGAGCGGGCGGCCCGCCGGGTTTGCCCGGATCGTGCCGGTCCATTCGTGCAGCGTCGCGGAGCCGTCGCGATGCTTTTCGCGATAGACGAGTTTGTAAGGTGTGGCCGTCTTTTCATCCCACTGCGGGATGCGGAAGGTGGCGACCCACGCATCGGGATCGAGCCGAGCTTCGCCGAGCGACTGCCACGCGCCGCCGCGCTGCACCTGCAACTCGACGACTTGGCTGTCCTGCGCGCCCAGCGGTCCGGTCAGCGCGCTGATCTTCATCACAAAGCCATCCGCGCCGCGCGAGTCGCTGAGCGAATACATCGACCACAGGATCGGCCCGAATTTCTGCGCCGGGCTGACGGTGAAGGCCGCGCCTTCCAGCGTCCATTTGCTGAAGCGATGGCGCGCGCCGCCTTTCGCTGCGGCGCGAGGAGCGCCGCGTTTTCCCTCCGCGGCGTAGTTGCTGACCAGCGCCACATTGCCGAGAAGATTTTCCGCCGGCACCTGGCGCGTGATCCTGCGCAGACTCGCTCCGGTGCCCGGTGCGCGCGCCTCGAGGGTGAGCGCCACCTGCGCGCCCTCGGGCACGCCGGAGAGGTG
>JBGSYE010000210.1:0-3541 GCA_041751075.1 Chthoniobacteraceae bacterium | reverse complement strand
TTATCTCGTGCATTACAATGAAGCTCCGACTCCTTTCGTCTGGACCGCCAAGGCAAATGACATCCTCCGAAAAGTAACCAGCGCCAGTAAGAAGGTGGGTTCAAAACATAATGCGCGCTGATTGTGACGGACTACACTAGAAGCTATCCTGCTTCGGTGCGTAGGATACTGTCTCCCCGTGCTGCTGGGGAGCAGTGGGCGCGGGCGTCCCGCTATCGGAAAAACTTCCGAACGATCTCGCGGGGCGTGGCGACGATCGGTGCGGCGACATGGAATTTTTGCATCACCAGCGTGAGAAGCTGGAAATCGACGCCGCGCAGGTGGGCGTCGCTGCTCAAGAGGATGCGGCATTCCTGCAATCCTGACTCCGCGAGGATCAGCGAATCGTTGAACTCCTCGGCGGGGAGCAATCCCTGATGTCGGATTTCCCCGGCGATGCGCTCGACAATGCCGTGCTCCACGGGGACCAGATTCAGCGGCTCGAATCGCCATGCCCGAAGCTGGGAAAGAGCACGAAGAGCGCCCTTCCGAACGCGTCCCGCTTCGCCGGAACGGACTGCGAGAGCGAGTTCTTGCAGCACTGTGGGAGGGACGACGAATCGCGCCTCCGGCTTCCGCCTGCGAATGGTTTCCACCGCATCCATGACCGCCTCGACCTCCTCCGCCAAGTCCAGGAGGACGTTCGTATCAGCGGCGATGAGCACGAGCGTCGCCTTCTTCCGAGGCGTAAATCATCCGCATCGCGTCCGCCATCAACGCCTCCCGTTCGGGGTCCGAGAGTTTGTTCGCCTTGGCCCGAATCTTCGCGGCCATCAGAGTGCCGGGCGTTGCCGATTCCCTTGCCGGTTTGGCTTTCTTCGGTTTGCTCACGGGCGGACTATGCAAGCGTTGGGATTGGCCGTCAACGATGCCGTCTGCGCCACTCCCGAAATCCGACGCGCACGTCGGCTATCAGAGACTCATCTTGCACCGGAATTACGAAGCGCTTCTGGCGGGTTCCGAGCCGAGCGATGTGCTGAGGCGAGGGGCGGACATTCGTGAATCGAGATTGAGTCCACGGCGATCCATCTTCGCACGGGCAAGTGAGGTGGGGGGATTTCAAATCCATGAAGTGTATAAAACCGGGCGAAGACGGGCGGGCGGGCCGATTTGGACTGCGAACGCCCATGAAC
Source organism: Chthoniobacteraceae bacterium (assembly GCA_041751075.1). Classification (GTDB taxonomy): domain Bacteria; phylum Verrucomicrobiota; class Verrucomicrobiia; order Chthoniobacterales; family Chthoniobacteraceae; genus JANNXQ01. Next base: position 2,369 of record JBGSYE010000210.1, on the reverse strand, counting down.
AAGGGCGGAAAAAACCTCAATTTGTCTGACTTTCTTGTCTTACCGCCTGCATTGAAGGCGATGTATCCGCAGTAAATTCCTTTTGTTCAGAGGCTTGGAGCGGGTGAGGGGAATCGAACCCCCGTATGCAGCTTGGGAAGCTGCCGTTCTACCATTGAACTACACCCGCGGTGCGCCGGAGCCTACTGCCACGACACGACGTCGTCGGAGGTCTCGGTACCGCTCTTGAATGCCTTATTGCCAGCGTTGCCGAGCGCGTTGTCTTTGCCCAGGGAGAAGGCACCGACGCCGCTGCGAATGCCGATATCCTCGGTGTCATCCTGGGCGCTGTCGGTGAAGTCCTTATACTGCTTCTGCAAGTTGAGGACGTTGTTGTAGTTCTGGTCGATGATGATCGTGTACTGCTTGCCCCACGGGTCGAAGTAGCTGCCTTTGACACCGGCCCCGGCGCCCTGCTGGTCCACGAATCCACCTCGGGGCTGCTGCACGTTGGAGACCGAGCGGCCTTCAAAGAAGACGATTTTCTTTGGGTTGCGGCCATTCGGCGGCTCGGCATTCAGGCCTTCGGGTATCGCTCTCAGGGTATTGAAGAGCAGGCTGTTCGGGGTGCCGGAATCGGCTCCGGCCGCTTCATCGCCGCAGATGGAGTCTTCGACCGCAGCACTCGGGTCTGCCGCTTTTCCAGCTCCTGCGATGGATGGGAACTTGCCGTACTCGACGTTGTAGGTGCGCACGGCGGTGACGATGTTGGAGACGTCGTTCTTAGCGCGCGCTTTGTTCGCCTGCTCCTTGACGAGGCCGATCGCCGGGAAGAGCAGCCCCATGAGGATCGCGATGATGGCGATGACGGTGAGGAGTTCGATCAGAGTGAAGGCGCGGGGTGCGCGATGCGGGGAGAAGTTCATATGGAAATCCTTTGTGCGAAAGCTAATGGAGTGGATCGCGATGACAACTGAAAATCTGCCCGGAGCGGGCCCGAATGCTGCGGCGTCTGAGGGGTGCTCGTTCACTGACAGCGCGGTGGATGCAGGGGATGGGGCGAGATTGCATCTTCGCGTGGCGGAGCTTGCTGGGCCGATCCGGGCGGATGTCCTCCTGACGCATGGGCTGGGCGAACATGCCGGACGGTATGCGCATGTCGCAGCGGCGCTAGCGGCGCGGGGTTTCCGTCTCCTGGCCTACGATCTCCGTGGCCACGGCCGCTCTTCTGGGCGTCGGGGCGATGTGGAGAAGTACGAGCGATTTCTCGACGATCTCCGCGCGGTGCAGGCCCAGGCGCCGTGGTCGGGCCGGCCGGTGTTTCTCTTTGGGCACAGCCTCGGCGGGCAGGTGACGCTGCGCTATCTCCAGCGCGATCGTCCGCCGGTGGCCGGCGCGATCGTGGCGTCGCCCTGGCTCCGCCTGGCCTTCGATCCTCCGCGGTGGAAGCTGGCGCGCGCTCGCGCTGCCTTGCGTTTCGCACCGGGGCTGCGCTTCTCGACTGGGATGCGGCTGGAGAGGCTCTCTCGCGACGCGGCGCATCTCCAGGCGCTGCCAGACCCGCACCTCATGTCGCATCGCATTTCGGCGCGGATGTATTTCGCCGTTTCGGCCGCGGGCGAACTGGCGTTGCGGTGCGGCGGAGACATTCAGGTCCCGCTGCTGCTGCTGCACGGGGACGCCGACTCGATCACGCATTGGCGGACGACGGAGGAGCTATGCAGCCAGCCGGGGCTGGCGGAGAAGACGTTGAAGATTTATGCCGGCGCGCTGCACGAAGCGCACAACGACGTGGGACGCGATCGGGTGCTCGGGGATGTGGTGGAGTGGATCGAGGCGCGGTTGGCAACGTGAGGCGGATTTTTCAGTCCGGCTGCTGGGCGATGGGCAAAACGGTAGTCGCGGAGCAGAGCCGCGCCCCACCCTCAGTCCGCAAAGACAAACTCGTTTGCGACGAGGAGCACCTGGACGTATTTCTCCCACGCCGTGAGCGGCGGCGTGCGGCGCGGTGGCGGGCCGGAGAAGCCGAGGTTCGCGTCATATTTCCCGATCTCGCCGTAAAGAACGGGCGTCCAGGCGAAGCCGTCGAAGCTGGTGTCGCCGCGGGATTCGACGAGGAAATCGATGATGTCTCCCGCACTCACGGCGAACTCGCCGACCGCAGTCTCCCTCTTCTCGCCAGGCGCGAGGGTGACGCTCAGCAGCTCCCCACTGCGGCTCGCAACGATGCGTCCGATCACGCCGTCGCCTTGCTTCGATTCGCGGACGAGCCACCCCGAGATCGCCACCTTGCCGTCGCGCGGGGCGGTCCAGCGCCGGATGGCGGCGAGCTTGTCGCCCGGATGTCCGCCGTGCGCGTGCAGGCTCACGTAGCCGAGCTTGGGATCGGG
>JBGSYE010000209.1:0-8144 GCA_041751075.1 Chthoniobacteraceae bacterium | reverse complement strand
GCTGGCTCGATCGCGCGCGCGGCTGGATGCGCGTGATGCGCGTGGACGCCTGGCTTTCGATGGTCATCTACACGGGAGCCACGGTCGCCTTTTACCTGCTCGGCGCGGCGGTGCTGCACGCGAAGTCGCTCAAGGTTTCCGACAAGGACATGATCCCGACGCTGGCCCACATGTATTCGGAAAGCTTCGGCGCCTGGGGCCTGTGCCTCTTTCTGATCGGCGCCTTCGCCGTGCTCTTCTCGACGGCCTTTGCCGCCACCGCCTCGAATGCGCGCCTGCTCGCCGATGGCCTGGAGATCTTCGGAGTGAAGCGCTACGCCAGCGAGGAAGCCCGCGCGCAGATGGTGCGGAAGTGCTGCATCGGTCTGCCGATCTACGCCACCGCGATGTACCTCATCACCGCCAAGCCAGTGACGCTCGTGCTGATCAGCGGTGTGGGGCAGGCCTTGCTGCTGCCATTCCTCGCTGGCGCGGCGCTTTACTTCCGCTACCGCCAGCTCGATGTGGAGCTCCGGCCCGGCGCGCTGTGGTCTGCGTTTCTGTGGCTGTCCGCGCTCTGCATGGGCGCGGCGGGAGCATATCAGCTCTACGAGCAACTGCTGAAGTAGCGCGCCCGAAACAGACCGATCGCTGGCCGACGATTTCACGCCGATGGTTGCTCACGGATTGGGGTTGGCTTAAATCGAGGGCCGCTTTCCTTATGAAAATCTACCGCCGCTTCCCCCTCGCTCTCTCCGCCACGCTTTTTCTCGCGCGATCCGCTTTCGCCGCTGAACCCACGCTCCCCGGAGTCGGCGCGGCGATGCAGGAGATGGTGGCGAAAGACGAGATCGCGGGGGCGGTCACTGTGGTCGTGACGAAGGACAAGGTGCTGCACCTCGAGAGCACCGGATTGGCGGATGTGGCGGCGAAGCGCGCGATGACGCCGGAGACCCTTTTCTGGATCGCCTCGATGACGAAGCCGGTCACCGGCACGGCGGTGCTGATGCTGCAGGACGAGGGCAGGCTGAACGTCGCCGATCCGGTCGCGAAGTATTTGCCTGAGTTTGCCAGTCTGAAGACACCGTCTGGCAAGCCGGCGAATCTCACGATCGCGCACATCCTCACGCACACCTCCGGCCTCGGCGAGGCGGGCGGGCCGGCGGCGAAGGAGGCGAAAACGCTGGCCGATCTCGTTCCGCTCTGGCTCGCGGCGCCGATGCAATTCGAGCCAGGGGCGAAGTGGAGCTACTGCCAGAGCGGCATCAATGCGGCGGGGCGCATCGTGGAGGTGGTGAGCGGGATGACGCTCGATGCTTTCCTCCAGCAGCGGCTCCTCGATCCGCTGGGGATGAAGGACACGACCTTTTACCCGACCGACGCGCAGCGGGCGCGGCTCGTGACTGGCTACGCGAAGGACAAGGATACAGGCGCACTCGAACCCGTGCCGCCGCGCGACGGCTACGAGGGGACGCGCAACCGGCCGCCGCAGGGCAATGGCGGGCTTTACTCGACGCCGCGCGATTATGCGCGCTTCTGCCAGATGCTGCTGGGTGGTGGCGCGTTCGAGGGGCGCCGTTTGCTGAGCGCGGAGGCGATGAAGTTTCTCACCACACCGCAGACGGGCGATCTCCCGGTGGGCTTTTTTCAGAAGGACATCTACGGCAATCGCGGCGCGAACTACGGCTGGGGACTCGGCACCTGCATCCTGCGCACGCCGCACGAGGGGGTGGCGGCGATGCTCTCGCCCGGCACCTTCGGCCACGGCGGCGCATGGGGGACGCAGGCGTGGTGCGATCCGGTAAAAGGCGTGGCCTATGTGCTGATGGTGCAGCGGGCGAACTTCCCGAACAGCGACGCGAGCGAGGTGCGGCGGGTCTTTCAGCAGGCGGCGGCGGATGCGCTGCAAAGGACAAAATCCCAAGGGACAATTTCCAAGTAGGTTTCAAAATCCAAGCGGGGAAATTCCAAGGAGCGTTCGCGACGTTCCCAGTGTCCGCTTGAAACTTCCTTCCGTGCCTTCTGTGTATTCCGTGGATCTCCAATCACGTTTTTCGGCTTGCCTGGATTTTGGTTCCTGACTCTTGGAATTTCCGCGCCCGTGCTCCGCTTCCTTGCCCTGTCCCTCTCGCTTTCCGCATGCGCACTTTCGGGGGCATCTGGCGCGGAGTGGCGCGCGGCGCTTCCGGGGTGGCGCTATGAGTTTCCGCGCGATCATCGGACGCATCCGGACTTCAAGACGGAGTGGTGGTATTTCACCGGCAATCTGCGCGATGGGACGGGGCGGCGGTTTGGGTATCAGCTCACTTTTTTCCGCCAGGGGCTGCGTCCGCCATCCGCTCGGGGCGCTGCGACTTCGCGCTTCGTCGTGGGCGATCTGAAGTTCGCGCACTTCGCGGTGACGGATGTGGACGGCAAGCGGTTTCGCTTTGCGCAGGAGATCAGTCGCGGGGCGTTCGGGGAGGCGGGCTTCGATGCCGCGGAGACGGACGGTGCGAGCCGCCTCGCGTGGATCGAGGATTGGAATCTCGCGCTCACGGCGAGTGGCGGATTTGCGCTGCGCGCGAATCAGGACGGCGCCCGGATCGAACTCCAACTCGAGAGCGCGAAGCCGTGGGCGATCCACGGCCAGGCTGGCGTGAGCCAGAAGGCGGATGGCGCAGGGCGCGCCTCGCACTACTACTCGGGCACACGCCTCGTCACCCGCGGCTCCGTGACGATCGAGGGGCGGCACTTCGCGGTGACGGGTGAGAGCTGGTTCGACCACGAGTGGGCGACGAATCAACTCACGCCGGAGCAGGTGGGCTGGGACTGGTTCAGCCTGCAATTCGACGATGGCTCCGAACTCATGCTCTACCGGATGCGCACGCGCGGCGGCGGCGCCGATCCGAATTCCAGCGGCACCTTCATCGCCCAGGATGGCACGATGCAGCATCTCGGCCGCGAGGCTTACACGCTCGAGCCGACTGGCTACTGGACGAGCCGCGAGACGGGCGGGCGCTATCCGGTCGCCTGGCAGATCTCGGTGCCTTCGCTCGGGCTCACGGCGAAAGTCGGGACGCCGGTGCGCGAGCAGGAACTCGTGCTCGAGCCGATCGCGTATTGGGAGGGCGTGATCGACATCGCAGGCACGCGCGGCGCCGCGCAAGTGCGCGGCCACGGCTACATGGAGCTCACCGGCTACGCGGGCGCGCTCGTCGGCCTGTCGAGCGAACGCTGAGCGCACCACCGGCGTCCATCATTCCGTCCAAGTTTTCTCCCGCGGCTGGATTCGACCCCATATCCCGATCTCCCGAGCCATGAAATTCCTCTCCCGTCCCATCGCCCTCCTCACCACGCTGGCCGCGTCCGCGCTGCTCGCCTCCGCCGCCGAGCCAAAGCGCGTCGTCGTCTGCACCGTCACGGCCGGCTTCCGCCACTCGTCGATTCCGGAAGCCGAGAAGACCCTGCAAAAACTCGCGGACGAGTCGAAGGCGTTCACGATCGTCGAGTTCGTACGCCAGCCGGAAGTGACGGTGCCGAAGCGACCCAACCCGCCGAAAGCGCTGAAGCCCGACGCAGACGAGAAGGCGAAGGCGCGATATGCGCAGGACACGAAACGGCATGAGGAAGCGCTCGCCAAATGGACGCCCGAGGTGGACGCAGCGGCGAAGGCGGCGGCGGCCGAACTCGACAAGCAGATGCGCGCGAGCCTCGCGCCGCTGGCGCCCGCGCAACTCGAGGCGCAAAAGATCGACGCGGTGATCTTTGCGAATACGACCGGCGATCTCCCACTGCCGGATGCCGAGGGTTTCGCAAGGTGGGTCGCCGACGGGCACGCCTTCATCGGCATGCATTCCGCCACGGACACCTTCAAGAATTTCGCGCCCTACTTCGAGATGCTCCAGGGCACCTTCGACGGGCACGGCGCTCAAGTCCCGGCCGACCTCGTGGCCGCCGATACTTCGCATCCTGCCAATGCCGGGATCGGCGAGAGCTGGAACCTCCAGGCGGAGGAAATGTACCTCATCCGCAATCACGACCGCACGAAACTCCGCGCGCTCTGGTTCCTGCGGCATCATCCGAACGAGCCGCAGACGGCTGGCTACTTCCCCGTCTCGTGGTGCCGCAACGCTGGCAGTGGCCGCGTCTTTTATACCTCGCTCGGGCATCGCGAAGACCTGTGGAGCGACGACCCGGCGCTGAAGGATCGCAAGAACCCTGTGGAAATCAGCCGGAAGTATCAGGCTCACATCCTCGGCGGGATCAAGTGGGCGCTGGGTCTCGTGGAAGGCAGCGCCACGCCGAATCCCGAGGTAAAGTAGCGGGCGGCGCCAGCGCGGAAGGGCGACGCGGCGATTGACGAAGGGGCGCCTTCCCCGCGACTCTGCGCGCCCATGCCATCCCTCAGCACCTCCGATCCCGAGCGGACGATCGAGTTTGAATTTGCCCGCGCCACCGAAAACGCCGCCCTCAACTCGATCCACTGGCTCGGCCGCGGGGACAAGGAGTCCGCCGACGAGGCGGCGTGCGATGCGATCTACGGCGTGTTCGATCTCGTCGATATCGCGGGCGAGGTCGTGATCGGGGAGGGGATCAAGGACAACGCGCCCGGCATTTTCCTCGGCGAACATCTCGGCACCTGGCGCGCCGGTTCGCCGCGCTTCGACATCGCGCTCGATCCCATCGACGGCACCAGCAACATCGCCGCGGGAATGCCGAACTCGATCTCGGTGATGGCCGCCAGCGAGGCGCACGTGGGCAGCGGCCACACGATGAAGAATCTGCCGAGCTTTTACTCCCACAAGATGGCCTACGGGCCCGCCGTGGTGGCCGCGATGGAGCACGGGATGCGGCCGGTGTCGCTCGACGATCCGCTCGAGACCACCCTCGGCCACATCGCCGAGGCTCTCGGCAAGCGCGTCGGCGAACTCGTCGTCATGACGATGAATCGCCAGCGTCACACGGAGCTCATCGCCACCATCCGGAAGGTCGGCGCCTCGCTGCGACTCATCACCGACGGCGACATCACCGCCGCGGTCTCGCCATCGCTGCCCGACTCCGGCATCGACCTCTATGTCGGCATCGGCGGTTCGCCCGAGGGCATCCTCACCGCGGCCGCGCTCAAGGCGCTCGGTGGCGAGATGCTCCTGCGGATGTGGCCGCGCGATGCCGAGGAGCGGGCGAGCCTTCTGAAAGAGACCACCGAGGAGGAACTCGCGCGCGTGCATCGCGTCGATGATCTCGTCCGCGGGGAGAGCGCGATCTTCTGTGCCACCGGCATCAGCGACAGTCCGCTGCTGCCCGGAGTGAAGCTGCTCGGCAAGACCGCGATCACGCACTCGATCCTGATGCGCGCCAAGAGCCGCACCGTCCGCTACATCCGCGCGGTGCATGACCTCGAGCAAAAGACCATCCACCTGCGCAGCGTGAAGCGCGACGCAAAGGTGGGATAGGCAAAGGAAAAAGTAGGAAGGCAGAAGGCAGAAGAATGAGACCAGCAGCCAGCTCAAAGGTTCCTGCGCATCACTTCTGCCTTCTGCCTTCTTCCTTCTGACTTTCCCCTCATGCGCGTCACGCTCTTCATCCCCTGCTTCATCGACTCGCTCTACCCGCACGTCGGCGCGGCGATCGTCGAAGTGCTCGAAAGGCTCGGCCACGCCATCGACTATCCCGAGGCGCAGACCTGCTGCGGCCAGCCGCCCTTCAATTCCGGCTACTGGGATGAAGCGCGCGACGTGGCTCGCCGGCAGATGCGCGTCTTTCGCGATGCGGAAGTCGTCGTCAGTGCGTCGGGCTCATGCGGGGCGATGTTCAAAAAGTTCTACGCCGAGCTCTTCGAGCATCTGCCGGAAGAAGCCGAGGCGCAGGCGCTCGGCGCGAAGACCTGGGAGTTCAGCGAATTCCTCGTCACGAAACTCGGCGTGCGCGATGTCGGCGCGCGGTTTGAGAACAAGGTGACCTTCCACGATGGCTGCCACGGTCTGCGCGAACTCGGCACCCGCGAAGCCCCGCGCACGCTGTTGCGAGCGGTGAGGGGATTGGAACTCGTCGAGATGTCCGAGGGCGAGTCCTGCTGCGGATTCGGCGGCACCTTTGCGGTGAAGTATCCGCAGATCTCCACGGCGATGGCGGAAGTGAAGTGCCACTCGATCCTGGAGACCGGCGTCGAATACGTGGTCAGCAACGACTCGAGCTGCCTGATGCAGATCCAGGGCTGGCTCGATCGCAATGGCCGCCGCGTGGTCAAGAGCCTGCACCTCGCGGAAGTGCTGGTGCAGAAGTAAAGCGCGCCTCTCTTTCACGCCGCTCGCCACTCTGCGCGCGAAAGAGTGAGCGGACTGGAAGGCACGCTCGCTCTACTTCTGCCGCCCCGTGATCAACCGTGCGCCGCGACCGTTGGTCAGGTATTGCCAGGCCCAGTTCAGCATCACCAGCAGCTTGTCGCGGAAGCTCACGAGGAAGAGCAGATGCACGAAGAGCCACGCCAGCCACGCGACGAATCCGCCGAAGCGCAGAAATCCCATGTCGGCCACTGCGCGATGGCGCCCGATCGTGGCCATCGTCCCCTTGTCCCAGTACTCGAAGCGCTCCGTCCAGCCGCCGGCGAGGAGCTTGCGGATATTCAGCGCCGCGTGCCGGCCCTGCTGCATGGCCACGGGTGAAAGTCCCGGCAGCGGCATCCCACCCTCCGGCGCGAAGTGCGCGATGTCGCCGATCGCGAAAATTTCAGGATGCTCCGGGATGCTCAGATCTTCGCGAACGATGATCCGGCCCTGCGAGTCGCACGACGCCCCGAGGCTCTGCCCCAGCGGCGACGCCTCATTGCCCGCCGCCCACACGATCGTGCGCGCGGCGATCGTTTCACCGCCTTTCAAGGTCACAAAAGCCTCCGTGAGCGCCTCGACTCGCGAATGCAGCCGCACCTCCACCCCGATGTCGAAGAGCTGCCCCCGCGCGGACTCCGAGAGATCCGGCGCGAAATTCGAGAGCACGCGCTCGCCCGCATCGAGCAGGATCACCCGCGCGTGGCTGGCGTCGATGTGCCGGAAATCCTTCACCAGCGTGAAGCGCGCGATCTCCGCGATGGCGCCCGCCATCTCCACTCCCGTCGGCCCGCCGCCGATCACGACGAAGGTGAGCGCCGCCTTGCGCTCCGCCTCGTCGGTCGTCTTCTCCGCGACCTCAAAGGCGAGCAGCATCCGCCGCCGGATTTCGAGCGCGTCGTCGATCGACTTCAGCCCCGGCGCGAACTGCTCCCACTCCGGCCGTCCGAAGTAACTGTGCCGCGCACCCGCCGCGACGATCAGGTAGTCGTAGCTCACCGCGCCATCGCTCGTGAGCACCAGCTTCCCGCCGGGATTCACGCCCTGCACCTCCGTCAGGATCACCTCCACATTCTCCTGCCTCCGCAGGACGGCCCGCAGCGGCTCCGCGATATCCGCCGGCGAGAGCGCCGCCGTGGCCACCTGATAGAGCAGCGGCTGAAAAAGATGATGATTCTGCCGGTCGAGCAGCGTCACCCGCACCGCCGCCTTGCGCAGAGCCTTCGCTGCTTCGAGTCCCCCGAAGCCACCCCCGATGATAACGACGCGCGGGAGATTGCGTTGGTGGATGTTCATGCGGCTCCCTTGCTGCCGGATGCAGCCCGACGCCGGAAAGGAAAAACGCCAGGCGGTTCCTCTCCGCGCGCAGTCCGAGGGGCGGCTTTCCAGCCGCCCGCCGCCCGCAGCCATCGGAAAGTCTCCTTTGAATGGCGCTAAGCTAAGCCCTGGTTTTGGATGAGCCTCGGCGTGCAAATCGTCCCGGAGGGACTCCAGAAATTAGCCGGTGGTTGAAGCGAGGCACGAGCGGAACCACCGGCCTACGCTGAGGTGTGTGCAGCGGAGGTTAGGCTTCCAGCCTGACTCGGCCCGCGGGCTTCCAGCCTGCGTTGCTTTGGCGGCCGAGCGCTTTGCGCAGTTGCTCGCCTTCCAGCGAGTAGGCGGGGTCAGTCTGTGAAAATTGCTCCCGCTTTTGTTCAACGGAAAGCCGCTGGGATTCTATCTAGTGTAGTCCGTCACAATCAGCGCGCATTATGTTTTGAACCCACCTTCTTACTGGCGCTGGTTACTTTTCGGAGGATGTCATTTGCCTTGGCGGTCCAGACGAAAGGAGTCGGAGCTTCATTGTAATGCACGAGATAA